>NZ_JBHXNW010000077.1:0-39807 GCF_042717365.1 Streptomyces sp. NPDC058534 | reverse complement strand
CCGGCCCCGCCCCCCGGCGCCCCCCCCCCCCGGGCGCGCCGGAGGGGCGGGGGGCCCCCCCCCGCCGGTGGCCCGCCGCCACGCCGGGCGCACACCACGTCGGAAGCGAGATCCAGCACCGCGCCCTGCAGGAGGGCCGACGTGCTCGACTGCTCCATTTCACTGCTCCCGTCGGTCCGTCAACCCTTCTTCGGGCGCGGGGTCGGCGGCGAAAGCAGCAGGTTGCCGCCTCCGGACTGGAGGGCGAGCGCGGCGCACTCGCGGCTGTCACGGAAGACTCCGTCAGGCTCGGCGGGGTCGAGTACCGCGTCGATCTCGATGTCCTCGATGCGGGTGACTTCCTCGAGCACCTTGTCCTTGGAAGGCATTTCACCATCTCCCTCTGGTAGCCAAATGGCCTTCACACCCAAGGGTGTCCGGTGAGTCCCAAAACATGCCTCTCTTCTCAAAATCCTCAGAAGATAACTTCTTCAACAAATCAGATATTAAGGGCATCGAGGGTGCTCACGCCTGTCGCAGGCCCCACACGTTGTCCTCGCGGAAGCCCTCGACACCCTCCGGCGAGACACTCGGCCGGCGGACGGTCTCCGCGGTCTCGACCGTCCACTCCCCGTCCGGCAGGGCGAGTTCGGCGAGGACCCCGTCCAGGGTGGGGAAGACCGCGTCGAAGGGCGGCTCGGTCTGCCAGGAGGGCCAGCCGGCGTGCATCACGACCAGCAACGCGCCGCCGCGCGCCACGGCCCGCGCCGCGGCGTCCAGTACCGCCCGCTGGTCGAAGGCGACCGGGGACTGGAGATACGCCCACCCCGGCGTCGGCCGCGTGCCCGGCGGCGCGTTCGAGGGCGGTGCCGGAGATGTCCACGCCGGTGACCCGCCAGCCACGGGCGGCGAGCCACACGGCGTCCGCGCCTTCACCGCAACCGAGGTCCAGCGCGGTCCCGGGCGTGAGGTCGCTCGCCTCGCGGACCAGCAGGCCGTTGGGGCGGCCGCTCCAGACGCGGTCGGTGTCGCGGTAGCGGGCCTCCCAGAACTCCGCGGCGGGAGCGGGGAGGGGCAGGTCGGTCATGGTGCCTCCTGGGCGGCGGTCGGACGCGTCTGCGGTACGGGACGCGCGCGGCGTGCGCGCGTCCCGTACGCAGGCTGCACCGGCCGCGCAGGCGACGCCAAAGGTGTTTGCCGGACCGGCAAATCCCGGCCCTCGCGTGTCAGCGCGTGAGCGCGTCCGCCTCGGCGTCCGCCGGGTCGGTGCGCAGCCACACGGTCCGCCGCGGGAAGGGAATCTCGATGCCCGCGTCGTCCAGCGCGTCCTTGACCCGGCGGCGCAGTTCGCGGGTGACGCCCCACTGCTGGAGCGGCACGGTCTTGACCGCGAGGCGCACGAGCACGCCGTCGGCGTCCAGGGACTGCACGCCCCACACGGCGGGGTCCTCCAGCAGGACGTCCGCGAACTCCGGTTCGTCGCGCAGCGCGCGGCCGGTGTCCTCCAGCACGCGGTAGACCGTGTCGAGGTTCGCGTCGTGGGCGACGGCGACGTCCAGGACGGCGCGCGCCCACTCCTGGCTGTCGTTGCGGACCCGCAGGATCTCGCCGTTGCGGATGTGCCACAGACCGCCGTTGAGGTCGCGTACGTGGGTCAGCCGCAGGCCGACGTGCTCCACCTCGCCGATGGCCTCCCCGAGGTCGACCGAGTCGCCGACGCCGTACTGGTCCTCGACCATGATGAGCAGGCCGGACAGGTAGTCGGCGACGAGGCTCTGCGCACCGAATCCGATCGCGAGGCCGACCACTCCGGCGCTGGCGAGCAGCGGGCCGAGCGCGATGCCGACCTGGTCGAGCACCATGGCCACGCCGACCATGAACAGCACGATGGTCACGACGCTGCTGAGCACCGAGCCGATGGTGCGGGCTCGCTGTTCGCGGCGCTGCCGCGCCCGGGACCGGTCGCGGTGCAGGACGGCGGCACCGCGGGTGGACCTGCGGGGCCTGCTTCGCTCGGCCTCGCCCGCCGGCGGTTCCAGGACCCGCTGGACGACCCGGGTGATGGCCCGCTTGGCCACCGCGCGCAGCACCAGCAGGATCACGACGATGAGCGCGATGCGCAGGGGTATCCCGATGAGCGCCTCGGTGTGGTCGCCGAACCAGTCCGACCACGAGGCCGCCAACTGCGGGTTCGTGACCTGGTGGGTGGGTGGGAAGGTGTGCGACATCGGCTCGACTGCTCCGTTCCTCGGGTATGACGTGTCTGCCGTCGGGGCCGCCTACCCACCCGCGGCCCGAACATGACGCCCGGTGAGTCGCGACACACCCACCCCCCTTTCCGGTACTTGCCCCTTATGTCCGACAGTTGCGTCATCTTCACTCGGTACCGGCCCATCACCGGCGTCCGCCGGGGCACCCGCAAGGAGTCGTCCACAGCGGAGGGGGACCCGCGCCGTGGTTTACGTTGCCGTCCTGCTGTTGCCCGGACTCGGGCTGCTGCTGTTTACCATGACGTATCTGGAGGACCGGCTGTTCGCCGATCCGGTCCCGGCCCGGCCCGCCCGGCGCCGCCATCTGAGACTCCTCATGGGCGGCCGTGGCCAGGACTCCCCGGCCCGCCTCCCCGAGCCGGCCGCACCACCCTCCGCGGAGGGGGACGCCGCCGCCTGATCCCCGTGCGCGCACCCCCGCCGAGCGGCGTCGCGGCGCCTCGGGCGATGCTGTCCCCGACGGGACACACGCGGCTCGGACGAGGAGATCGGATGGACACCGGGGAACGGCACGGCGCGGACGAGGAGTTCGTCGGGTTCTGGCGGGAGCGCCGGGTGTGCTTCCTGTCGACGCCGCGCGCGGACGGGAGCCCGCACCTGGTCCCGGTCGGCGTGACGTACGACCACACCACGCGCACGGCGCGGGTCATCACCGGCCGGGGCACCACCAAGGCCCGCAACGTGCTGCGGGCCGGGTCCGCCGTCGTCGCCGTGGGGCAGGTGGACGGCAGGCGCTGGTCGACGCTGGAGGGCGCCGCGACCGTGCGAGAGGACGCCGGGTCGGTCCGCGACGCGGAGGTCCGGTACGCGGCCCGCTACCGGCAGCCCCGGGAGAACCCGGAGCGGGTCGTCATCGAGATCGAGGTGCGGCGCTTCCTCGGCACGGTGCGGCCCGTCGCGGGGGCTCCCGGCGCGTGACGTCCCCGCCGGGTCACTCCGTCCCGGGCGGTGTGCGGTGGCCGAGCCGGCTCGGCCACCACGCGACGCGGCCGATGTCGCGGGCGAGCGCCGGCACCAGCAGGGAGCGCACCACGAGGGTGTCCAGCAGTACGCCGAAGGCCACGATGAAGGCGATCTGCACCAGGAAGGCAAGCGGGATCACGCCCAGCGCGGCGAAGGTGGCGGCGAGGACGACACCGGCCGAGGTGATCACGCCGCCGGTGGCGGTCAGGCCCCGCAGGATGCCCTCCCGCACCCCGTGCCGCAGTGACTCCTGGCGCACCCGGGACATGAGGAAGATGTTGTAGTCCACGCCCAGGGCGACCAGGAACACGAACCCGTACAGCGGGACCGAGGCGTCCGTGCCGCTGAAGCCGAAGACGTGGGTGAAGACGAGGGCCGAGACGCCCAGGGTGGCCAGGAAGTTCAGCGCCACCGTCGCCACCAGCAGCACCGGCATCAGCAGGGAACGCAGCAGGGCGATCAGGATGACCAGGATGATGGCGAGGACCACCGGCACGATGAGCGTGCGGTCGTGTTCGGCGGTGCGCTGGGTGTCGTACTGCTGGGCGGTGTAGCCGCCGACCAGGGCGTCCGCGCCGGACACCTCGTGGACGGCGGACCTGAGCCGGGCCACCGCGCTCTTGGCGGCGTCACTGTCGGCCGGCGCCCGGAGCGTCGCGTCGATCCGCACCCGCCCGTCGACGACCCTCGGCTCCCCGCCACCGGGGCGGCCGGATTCGGTGACCGGTGCGGCGGAGGCGACGCCGCGGGTGTCGCGGGCGGTGGCGAGGACCGGGTCCAGCCGGTCGGCGTCGGCGATGATCACGGCGGGGTTGCCGGAGCCGCCCGGGAAGTGCCGGGCCAGCGTCTGCTGGGCGGAGACCGAGGGCGCGTCGTTCACGAAGATCTCGTCCAGCGGGACACCCCGGGACGTCAGGGTCGGCGCGAAGGCGGCACACGCGACCAGCGCGGCGAGGGAGATCGCCCAGATGCGGCGCGGGGCCCGGTCCACCAGTTCGGCGATGCGGTGCCACAGGCGGTGCCCGGCCTCGGGGTCGCCGGTCCGGACGGGCTTGGCCGGCCAGTAGGCGGCCCGGCCGAGCAGCACCAGCACGGCGGGCAGGAAGGTGAGCGTGCTCAGCACCGCGCAGACGATGCCGATGGCGCCGACGGGTCCGAGCGCGCGGTTGTTGGTCAGGTCGCTGAGCAGCAGCGCCAGCAGGCCCAGGGCGACGGTCGCCGCACTGGCGACGACGGCGCCCCAGGAGGCCCGCAGCGCGGCGAGCACGGCGCCGAAACGGTCGGGGTGCCGGGCGAGTTCCTCGCGGAAGCGGGCGGCGAGCAGCAGCGCGTAGTCGGTGGCGGCACCGATGACCAGGATGGAGAGGATGCCCTGGACCTGCCCGTCCACGCGTACGACGCCGCGGTCGGCGAGGGCGTACACGATCGCGCAGGCCAGGCCGAGGGCGAAGACGGCGCCGAGGATGATGACCACGGGCAGCAGGACGCTGCGGTAGACGAGCAGCAGGATCACCAGCACGGTGATCAGGGCGACGCCGAGCAGCAGTCCGTCGATGCCGGAGAAGGCGTCGGAGAGGTCGGCCCGGGAGGCCGCGGGTCCCGCGAGCTGCGCCTCGGTGCCGGGCACCTGTCCGACGGCGTCCCGGACGCGTTCCAGGGCGTCGGGCAGTGCCTCGCCGAGGTCGGGCCGGAGCTGGACCACGGCATGGAGCGCCTCGCCGTCGTCGGAGGGCAGGGCGGGTGACGGGGGCCCCACGACGCCGGGCTCGCCCTCGACGGAGGCGACCGACTTGGTGGCCGCCGCGCGGTGGTCGGCGACGGAGCCGCCGTCGTCCGCGGTCCACACGACGATCACCGGAAGCGTCTCGTCCTGCTGGAAGGCCTTCTGGGCGTCGACGACCCGGGTGGACTCCGCGCTGCGGGGCAGGAAGGCGGCCTGGTCGTTGGTGGCGACCTCGCCGAGCTTCCCGGCGTACGGGCCGAGCGCTCCCCCGATACCGAGCCAGGCCAGGAGGAGGACGACGGGGACGAGCCGGCGGGCGCGTCGGGCGGGGTTGGACATCGGTCTTCAGGTCTCCTGGTCTCCGGCGGCGAGGAAAGTAACTCGGTCATAAACAATCTCAATGATTGAACTACTAGAGGGCCTCGTGACAGACCGACTTCTGTCCCGCCGGGTCCTCCGGATGCGGCGGATGCGGCGGATGCGGCGGATGCGGCGGATGCGGCGGTGAATCAGCCGTCGTCGGACCGGACGAGGCCCAACTCCTGGTTCATCGCCGCCAGGAAACGCACCACGACCGCCAGCTCGTTCTCGTCGAAGCGCGAGCGGGCCGACGCGGCGGCCTCGGCCAGCGGACGGAAGTACGTCCGGGCCGCCGCCCGCGCGTCGGGCACGTAGTGCAGATGAACGACCCTGCGGTCGGCGCTCTCCCGGACCCGGCGTACGTGCCCCGCGCGCTCCAGCCGGTCCACGCACGCGGTCACCGCGCCCGAGGTGAGCCCGAGGTGCTCGCGCAGCCGACCCGGTGTCATGGGCTCGGGCGAGTCCAGGATCGCCGCGAGCGCCTGCACGTCGGTGGCGTGCAGACCGTGGCTTCCGGCGAAACCGTGCACGAGGCGGTTGATCTCGCCGTTCATCCGCCTCAGGTGCGAGGCGAGGACGTGCAGGTCACTCGCCTCGGGACCGGCCCCGGTCCCCCGTTCGTGCGCGTGCTGCCCGCGCTGGTTCGCTGTCGCCACGCGATCAGCGTATAGAAGGGTCGACCTGGGCCACCGCGCATCCATCGCCGTACACGCGCGGGAAGTGATCACGTGACGACTGTCCCGTGAGAGACGGAGCCCCATGAGCCCAGAACACGACCGCGCGAGCGACGCAGCCCCGAGCGAGGGCGGCGGGACGGGACTGCGCTGCCTCGTCACCGGCGCCACGGGCTACGTCGGCGGCCGCCTCGTGCCGGAGCTGCTCGGCGCCGGGCACCGGGTGCGGTGCCTGGCCCGCTCCCCGCACAAGCTGCGCGACCATCCGTGGGCCGGGGAGGCCGAGGTGGTGCGCGGAGACGTCCTGGACGCCGACTCGGTGGCGCGGGCGATGGAGGGCGTCGACGTCGCCTACTACCTGGTGCACGCGCTGGGCAGCGGCGACGACTTCGAGGAGACGGACCGGCGGGCGGCGCGCACCTTCGCCGAGCGCGCCGAGGCGGCCGGCGTGCGGCGCATCGTCTATCTCGGCGGCCTGACCCCGTCCGACGTGCCGGAACGGGAACTCTCCCCGCACCTGCGCTCCCGCGCCGAGGTCGGCCGCATCCTCCTGGCCTCGGGGGTGCCCACGACCGTGCTGCGCGCGGCGGTGGTCATCGGCTCCGGTTCGGCCTCCTTCGAGATGCTGCGCTACCTCACCGAACGGCTGCCGGTGATGGTCACGCCCAGCTGGGTCCACACCCGCATCCAGCCGGTCGCCGTCCGGGACGTGCTGCGCGCGCTCGTCGGCAGCGCGCGCATGCCGGCCGACGTGTCCCGCGCCTTCGACGTCGGCGGCCCCGACATCCTCACCTACCGCGACATGATGGTCCGTTACGCCGAGGTCGCCGAGCTGCCCCGGCGGCTGATCGTCTCGGTGCCGATGCTGTCGCCGGGCCTGTCCAGCCACTGGGTCGGCCTGGTCACGCCGGTCCCCGCGTCCATCGCGCGCCCGCTCACCGAATCGCTGCGGCACGAGGTGGTGTGCCGGGAGCACGACATCCTGCGGTACGTGCCCGCCCCGCCGGGCTGTCCGCTCGGCTTCGACGGCGCGCTGCGCCTCGCCCTGCAACGCGTGCGGGACGCCCAGGTCACCACCCGCTGGTCGTCCGCGTCCGTGCCCGGGACGCCCAGCGATCCGCTGCCCACCGACCCCGACTGGGCCGGCGGCAGCCTCTACACCGACCACCGCACGCTGGCCGTCGACGCTCCGCCCGCCGCGCTGTGGCGGGTCATCGAGGGGATCGGCGGCGACAACGGCTGGTACTCCTTCCCGCTGGCCTGGGCGGTACGGGGCTGGCTCGACCGGCTGGTCGGCGGGGTCGGCCTGCGCCGCGGGCGCCGGGACGCCGCGCGGCTGCGGGCCGGCGACTCGCTCGACTTCTGGCGGGTGGAGGAGATCGTCCCCGGCCGGCTGCTGCGGCTGCGCGCCGAGATGCGGCTGCCGGGCCTGGCCTGGCTGGAGATGTACGCCGACACCGACGGCGCCGGCCGGACGCGGTACCGCCAGCGGGCGCTGTTCCATCCGCACGGGCTGGCCGGGCACGCCTACTGGTGGAGCGTGTGGCCCTTCCACGCCGCGGTGTTCGGCGGCATGGCCCGCAACATCGCCCGGGCCGCCGCCCGGGACCCGATCCCCCTCCGAGGAGCGTCATGACCACGTCGGTCGTCCTGTTCACCCGCGATCTGCGGCTGCACGACCATCCGCCGCTGCGCGCCGCCCTCGACGGGTCCGGCGCCGTCGTGCCCCTGTTCGTCCGCGACCGGGCCGTCGACGCGGCCGGCTTCGCCGCGCCCGACCGGCTCGCCTTCCTCGCCGACTGCCTGCGCGACCTGGACGCGGGGCTGCGGGAGCGGGGCGGCCGGCTGATCGTCCGCTCCGGCGACCTCGTCGAGGAGGTGTGCGCGGTGGTCGGCGAGGCGGAGGCCGACGAAGTGCACATGGCGGCCGACGTCAGCGGGCACGCCCACCGGCGCGAGGAACTGCTCCGGGACGCCCTCGAGGCGCGGGGCTGCCGCCTGCACGTCCACGACGCCGTGACGACCGTGCTGGCGCCGGGGGCCGTCACCCCGGCCTCCTCCGACCACTTCGCCGTCTTCACGCCTTACCACCGGCGTTGGAGCGAGTGCTCCTTCCGCGACGCACTGGCCGCGCCCCGCAAGGTCGGCGTCCCGGACGGCGTCGGCTCGGAGCCGCTGCCCGGCCGCGAGGACCTGCCGGGGCTGTCCCCGGGGCTGCCGGCCGGCGGCGAGCGGGAGGCCAGGAGGCGTCTGACGGCCTGGCTGCGCGACGGCATCACCGGCTACGCGGACCACCACGACGACCTGCCCGGCGACGCCACCTCCCGGCTCTCCCCCCATCTGCACTTCGGTACCCTCTCCCCCGTCGAACTGGTCCACCGCGCCCGCGACAAGGGCGGCGCCGGCGCGGAGGCGTTCGTGCGGCAGGTCGCCTGGCGGGACTTCCACCACCAGGTGCTGTCCGCGCGGCCGCGTTCCTCGGCGCACGACTACCGCACCCGGCACGACCACTGGCGCACCGGTGCAGAGGCCGACGAGGACATCGCCGCGTGGAAGGACGGGCGCACGGGCTACCCGGTCGTCGACGCGGCCATGCGCCAGTTGCGGCACGAGGGCTGGATGCACAACCGGGCCCGGCTGCTGACCGCCGGCTTCCTCACCAAGACGCTCTACATCGACTGGCGCGTGGGCGCCCGGCACTTCCTGGACCTGCTCGTGGACGGCGACGTGGCCAACAACCAGCTCAACTGGCAGTGGACGGCCGGCACCGGCACGGACACCCGCCCGCACCGCGTCCTCAACCCCACGACCCAGGCACGGCGCTTCGACCCGGACGGGGCGTACGTGCGGCGCTGGGTGCCCGAACTGGCGGGCCTGGAAGGGCGGTCCGTGCACGAGCCGTGGCGGCTGACGGGCCGGGAGCGCGCGGCGTACGACGCCTACCCGGACCCGATCGTCGACCTCGCCGAGGGCCTGGACCGCTTCAAACGGGCCCGCGGACGCGACTGAACGGCCGCGCGGGGCGCCTCGCCGGCAGCCGTCAGGTGGGGGCGCCGTCGGGGCCGGCCGTGTGGTCCGGGTGGTTCCTGGTGCGGCGGGCCTCCTTCAGTTCCGCCTCGTACAGGTGGTCGCGGCCCTCGGCGAGCCGGTCCACGGCCTCGCGCTCCAGGTCCCTGAACGGCTCGTAGTACGTCCGGTCGTACGCCTCGACGACCTGGAACGTCCAGTGGCCGGGGATGACGTCGCGGCCCAGGATCTCCGTGCGGACCCGTTCCGCCCACTCCGGGTGGCCGGCGGCGCGCAGCAGTGCGACGGCGCGGTCCAGCTCGAAGTCCGCCGAGCCGGTCAGCTGGTGGAAGGCGAACAGGTGCCCCCGGGCGGACTCGGTCGTCTCCAGGGCCTTGGACAGGGAGCCCAGGGCCGCCACGGTCTCGTCACTGACGCCCTCGGGACGGCGGTGCGGGTCTCCCATGGGCTGCGTCTCCTTCCGGCGGGCGCGGCGGCGGTGTCACGCCAGGGGGTCGTGGCCCCAGTTCATGAGCGAGTACCGCCACCTGGACTCCTCGACGTCGCCCGACGGGCGCTGGGCCAGGTGCCGGCGGACGTAGCCGACGACCTTGCGCATGTGCTCGTAGTCGTCGTCCGAGAGGTCGCCCTTGCTCGTCCGCTGGATTCGCACGATCCGGCGGCCGGACGCGTGTCCGGTGGACTCGCCCCCGTCCTGGTGGTGACCGGCGTCCCGGGACTCGTCGGTGTCCAGCCACGCGTCCAGGTCGGCCGGCGCCATGTTCACCAGCTCGCGGAAGCCGTCCCAGGTCTCCTGCCGCTCGTCGCCGTCCATGCCGCCTCACTTCTTCTTCAGCGCGGACGGCTTGTGCATCGCCGATCCGCCCGACTTGTCGCTGCGGACCTTGTACCGCGGGTCGTCCGGCGAAGCGTCCACCGTGCGGCCCCCGGCCTCCGTGCGCTTGGTGATCTTCTTCTCCACCTCGCCCTCGGCCCGGGAGCCGTGGCTGCTCCAGGTGACCCTGTCGCCCATCTCCAGGTCCTCGCCCTTGCCTCGGTTCCTCGCCATCGCGCCGCTCCTTCGCGTGCGGGCCCCCCTCCGCTTCCCCACCTGGGTTCCCAGCCGGGGGCGGGCCACTCGGGGGATGACCCGTTCAGCGGCGGATCTATCCTGGTCGCGGCCCGGGCACCGCCGTCCGGGGCCCCTCTCGTCACCGCCGTCGTTCCAGGAGCAGCCCGTTGAACACCAGCACCGCGACCCCGGACAGCTACTACGAGCGGATCGACGAGCACCGCTACAAGCCCACCCGGCACACCGGCGGGGCGTGGAGCGCGGACGAGCAGCACTTCAGTCCGCTCGGCGGCCTGATCGTGCACGCAGTCGACCGCCACCTGGCCGGGCGGGAGGGTGCGGCCATGTCCCTGAGCCGGATCAGCTTCGACATCCTCGGCCGCCCGGCGCTGGACGAGTGCGAGATCCTGGTGGAGACCGTCCGCCCCGGCCGCACCATAGAACTGGTCGAGGCGACCGTGCTCATCGCGGGCCGGTCCGTGACCCGGGCCAGGGCCTGGCTGCTGGCCGACGTGGACACGGGCGCCGTGGCGGGCGGCGGCGCGGACCGGCTCGCCGCGCCGGAGAGCCTCGCCCCCTGGCCCATGGAGACCGCGTGGCCCGGCGGATACATCGCCTCCCTGGACGTGCGCCCGGTGGCACCGCCCCTCCCCGGCCGCACCACCGCCTGGGTCTCCACCGGCCTCGACCTGGTCGCCGGGGAGACGGCGAGCCCGCTGGCCTCCTACGTCACCCTGGTGGACACCGCCAACGGCATCGCCGTACGGCAGTCCCCGACGGAGTGGATGTTCCCGAACGTCGACCTGACCCTGCACCTGCACCGCGCGCCCCGCGGGCCCTGGACCGGCCTGGACACCACCGTCGTCTTCGGCCCCACCGGGCAGGGCATCACCAGCACCGTGCTGCACGACGTCGACGGCCCCGTGGGCCACGCGCAGCAGATGCTGACCGTCCGCCCACTGGGGTGATCCGCCGGCCGCGGAGAGCGCCGGGGACGATCAAGAGGGTGTGAGGACCAGCCGCCCCCGCACCTGCCCGGCCTCCAGCCGGCGGTGGGCCTCCGCCGTCATCGACAACGGCAGCCGGTCGGCGATCCGTGGGCGCCACGGCGTCTCCGCGAGCACGCCGACGACGCCCTCGGCCGCCTCGGCGAGGTCGGCGGTCGTGGCGTTGCTGATGGCGAAGCCCACGATGCTCGCGTCCCTGGTGTAGAGCCGGCTCACCGGCAGCGGGGAGGGCCCGCCGCCCAGTCCCACCATCGCGACCAGCCGTCCGCCCATGGCCAGCGACTCCACGGCGTCGGCGAGCACTCCGTGCCCCGACGTGTCGAGGTGGACGTCGTAGCCGTCGGGCGCGGCCCGACGTACGCGCTCGCCGAGGTCGGGCGACCGGTGGTCGAGGACCTCGGCGGCGCCCATTTCCCGGACCGCCGCCGCGTCCTCGGCACGCGCCGTGGCGACCACCCGGGCCCCGGCGCGGGCGGCCAGCGCCACCGCCGCGCCGCCGACGTTCCCGGCGCCGCCGCCGACGTACACGGTCTCGCCCGCCCGCAGCCGTCCGTGCCGGAACAGCGCCAGCCAGGCGGAGGCCGCCGGGTGGGCGGCGGCCACCAGGTGTTCCGCGGCGATGCCGGGCGGCGCCGCGTAGAGGCGTTCGGCGGCGACCGCCGCGTACTCGGCGAAGGAGCCCTGCCGGCCCGCGTGGCCCAGGCTGTTGCACCACACCCGCTGCCCGGGGGTGAAGCCCGCCGCGCCGGGCCCGGCCAGGGCGACCTCGCCCACCAGGTCGCGGCCGACGACGAAGGGCAGCGGCAGCGGTGTGGCGTACGCGCCGGACCGTACGAAGGTGTCGACGGGGTTGGCCGCCACGGCCGAGACCCGCACGAGCACGTCGGTGGGGCCCACGGGCGGTGCGGGGAGGGGACCGTGGCGGATGGCGTCGGCCGGACCGACGGCGTCGATGTACGCCGCCCGCATCACGTCGGGGACTGTGCCGTTCATGACGTCATGCTACGAAGCGCCCCTTTCCCTCGCAGCCTGTCAGGGCTACAGCGGCACGTCCCCGCACAGGTGCACGTCGAGGCCGAGTTCGGCGAAGAGCGCCGCCTTGGCGCGCAGCGCCTTGTCGGCCGTCGCCGCGTCGGGCGCGTAGGCGACGTTGAGGTGGTTGGCGCGGTGGCGGGCCATGAACTGGTCGCGGGTGACGCCGTGCAGCACCGCGTGCATGATCGGCCACTGGGGGTTGGTGGCGTCCAGCCGGCGCCGCGTCTCCTCCTCGGGCAGTTCGACGGCGCTCGCCCGCCCCAGGTCGACGTGGAGGCGGCCCTCCATGAGGAAGACGCGCGACCAGACGATCTCGCCCGGCTTGGAGACCCCGCTGAAGGTGCCGCCGCCGAGCGGGAAGAACATCGGCGGCTGGCGCATGCCATCGAGTGAAAACCCTTGGCCCGAGCGGGAGAGGGCGCGGGCGGGCCCGGACGGCCGGGCCCGCAGCCTGCGGCCACGACGCGTGGGTCCCCAGGGCTTGAGGACCGAGATCACCATCATGAAGACGTAGGCGGACAGCGAGACGACCGGCCCGAACAGCACGTCCCCGGCGTCCGGCAGCGACTCACCCGCGGCCACGGCGGTGACCGCCGCGTTCACGCCGGGGCGCAGCGCGAAGACCGTGGCGGTCGTCGTCGCCAGGGTCAGCCAGAACTTGGTGAACACCCACCGGTGCCGGGCCAGCCCCCACGGGGTGCCCAGCGCCAGCACCACTCCACTGGCCAGGGTGAGGACGGCGAGCGGCAGCAGCAGCCAGTCGGCGAACAGCTTCATGCCGCGGACACTGGCCTCCACGGTGACGGGGGACGCGGTGGAAGCCGCGGTCAGTCCGAGGGCCAGCAACCCGAGGGTGAGCCCGAGCCAGCCGGCGGAGGCGAGGACGTGGACGACGAGGAGGGCCCGGCGTGCGGGTCGGCTGAGTTTCACCCCACCCACGCTGCCGGGACGCGGCCGTGAAGACGTCCGGCGGCGGGAGTAACCCCGGGTACTGAGCCGGGCGTACACGGCGGGGGCCGCGGTGCCTCGGCCGGAGCAGCCGGAAACGCGGGGTTCCTGTGAGACGTACGACCTCCGTCCTGCTGTCCCTGAGCGCCCTGGTGGCGGCCTCCGCCCTGGCCGCTCCCGCGGCGGCGGCACCGGTGGCCGACCGGCCGGCCGCCGCGCCCGCCGGCTGGGAGGCGGTGGACGCGTCCGCGCCGGCGCGCATCACGGGCGACGCGGACGCCCGGGCGGGCCCCGCTCGCCGCCGGAGACGGTGCCTCGGCGGCAGCCGCGGAGCCCCAACTGCTGGCCGTGCAGTCGGTCCGCAACAACCGCTTCGTGGCCACCGAGGTGAACTACCCCGCCCCGAACACCGGTGTGCAGCGGGCCCGTTCCGCCGAGTTCGGCGGTTCCTGGGAGAGCTTCGCCTTCGAGTGGGACGAGGCCACCCAGACCTACGCGCTGCGCGCCCGCTCCACGAGTGTGGGCGGCTGGGAGCGGTTCGTCCTCTTCTACTTCCTCTACGACATCGGCGCCTGACGCCAGCCCTCGTCGGTGAGGTCCAGCAGCGCCTCGATCGTGGCCTTGTCGGGCAGGACCCCGTGGTCCCCGACCACCCGCAGCGCGGACGCCGCCGTGATGTGGCCGAGGCGCAGGGCCCGGGTGAGGCCGGCGCCTCGCCACAGTCCGGCGAGGAATCCGGCGGCGAACGCGTCGCCCGCGCCGACCGGTTCGACGACATCCGTCTTCATGGCGGGCACCGTGCACGCGCCGTCCTCGGTGAACGCGGTCGCGCCCCGCCCGCCGTCCTTGACGACCAGGATGCGAGGGCCGCTCAGCAGCCCGCGGACGTCGGCGGCGGTCAGCTCCGCGCCCCACAGGTCCTGTGCCTCGTCGAGGCCGACGAAGGTGAGGTCGGCGCGGTCGGCCAGGTCGCGGAGTACCGAGGGGGCGGTGTCCGGCGGCCACAGCGCGGCGCGGTGGTTGACGTCGAAACTGACCGCGTGGGGACGCTCCTCACGCGGGGCGTGCAGCGCCCGCTCCACCAGGGCCCGGCAGGTCCCGGAGAGCGCCGGGGTGACCCCGGTCAGGTGCAGGAGGGCGGCCCCGCCGAGCCGGTCGTCGTCCAGGACGCCGGGGCCGAGCGCGGAGGCCGCCGAGCCCTTCCGGTAGTAGTGCACGCGGGTGCCCTCGGCGCCCGGGTCCTTCAGCAGCAGGCCGGTCGGCCGTGCGGGGTCGGTCCGCACGCCCGAGACGTCCACGCCCGCCTTCCCCACGGCCGCCCGCACCCGTCGGCCGAGGGCGTCGTCACCGACGGCCGAGAGCCAGGAGACGGGCAGCCCGTGGTCGGCGAGGTACATGGCGACGTTCGACTCGGCACCGGCCACCGAGAGGCGCACGGAGTCCGCGCTGTCCAGGGCGTCGGGCGGGGCGGGCGACATGGCCGCCATGGTCTCCCCCACGCAGACCACGGGACCCGGTGCGGGACGCCAGGGGCTCGCGGCGCTCATGCCCGCGTCTCCGACGCCGTGACCCGGGATTCGGGACGGCCGGCGACCGGCGCCACCGCGCCCGGGGCGCGGGGCGGGGCAGCCGGTGTCCGCGGCGGCGCGCCGTCGGGGTCGGGTGCGCCGGTCACGGCCGGGCCTCCCGGACGGCGGCGCGGAAGGCGCGGGCGCGGGTGCGGAGGTCGTCGAGACTGCCGCCGTCCGCGGCGTCGCCGACCAGCGGGGAGCCGACGCCGACGGCGGTGGCGCCGGCCGCCAGATGGGCGCGGGCCGCCGCCTCGTCGACACCGCCGACGGGCACGAGCGGTTCATGCGGGAACGGTCCGCGCAGCGCCTTGACGTAGGCGGGGCCGCCGGCCTGGGCGGCCGGGAAGATCTTCAGCGCGGTGGCGCCGAGGGTGCGTGCCGTGAGGATGTCGGTGGGCGTCATGACGCCGGCCAGGACCGGCATGCCCAGCTCGCGGGCGGCCGGGACGCCCTCGCCCAGGCCGGGGGTGACGGCGAAGTCGGCGCCGGCCCGGTGGGCGGCCCGCGCGTCGTCGGCGGTGAGGACCGTGCCGGCGCCCAGCGGCCGGCCGGGGCCGAGGGCCTCCCTGGCCCGCTCGATGACCCGGAGGGCGTCCGCGCCGGTCAGTGACACCTCGATGAGGTCCACGCCCTCCTCGGCCAGGGTCAGTACGGTGCGCAGCGCGGCGTCGGCGTCGGCTCCGCGCACGATGGCGACGAGTCGGTGGGCGGCCAGGGCCGCTCGCAGATCCACAGGAGGTCTCCTTCTCAGAGAATTACAGGTCGGGCGTCGCGCAGCGGCAGCCGTCGGCCAGGGTAGGACGCCGGCGGACCGCGCCGCAGGCCGGGACCCTGGTCGCGTGATCGGGCCTCACCACTCGGCGAACGATCCGTCGGCGTGCCGCCACACCGGGTTCCGCCAGGCATGCCCGTCGCGGTCGGCGGCGCGTACGGCCTTCTCGTCGATGTCGACGCCCAGGCCGGGCGCGTCACTGCGGGGCGCGTGTCCGTCCACGAAGCGGAAGGGCTCGGTGTCCACGAGGTAGGTCAGCAGGTCGGCGCTCTTGTTGTAGTGGATGCCCCGGCTCTGTTCCTGGACGAGGAAGTTCGGCGTCGCGAAGGCGACCTGAAGGCTGGCGGCGAGGGCGATCGGGCCGAGCGGGCAGTGCGGGGCGAGCAGGGCGCCGTAGGTGTCGGCGAGCGAGGCGATGCGGTGCACCTCGGAGATGCCGCCGGCGTGGGAGAGGTCGGGCTGGGCGACGGCGACGCCCGCGGCGAGCACGGGCAGGAACTCACTCCGGCCGAAGAGCCGTTCGCCGGTGGCGAGCGGGATGTCGGTGGCCGCGGCGAGCCGGGACAGCAGGTGGCTCTGCTCGGGGACGACGGGTTCCTCGACGAACAGCGGGTGCAGCGGCGCGAGTTCGGCCAGGACCCGGCGGGAGCTCGCGGCCGTGAAGCGGCCGTGGAAGTCGACGGCGACGTCGCGGTCCGGTCCCAGGGCCTCGCGGGCGGCGGCCACCCGGTCGACGACGGCCGCGGTCTCCGCGGGGGTGGTCAAGGGTGAGACGGCTCCGGCGCCGTTCATCTTCACCGCGGTGAAGCCGGCCTCCACCTGGGCGGCGATCTGCTCGGCGAGCGCGGCGGGCTCGTCGCCGCCCACCCAGGCGTAGACCCGGACCCGGTCGCGCACGGGGCCGCCCAGCAGGGCGTGCACGGGTGCCCCGTAGGTCTTGCCGGCGATGTCCCACAGGGCCTGGTCGAGGCCGGCGACGGCGCTCGACAGGACGGGGCCGCCGCGGTAGAAGCCGCCCTTGGTGAGGATCTGCCAGTGGTCCTGGATGCGCAGGGGGTCCTTGCCGATCAGCTGCTCGGCGAGGACGTCGACGGCGGCACGGACGACCTCGGCGCGGCCCTCGACGACGGGTTCGCCCCAGCCGACCACGCCGTCGTCGGTTTCGACGCGGCAGAACAGCCAGCGCGGCGGGACCAGGAACGTTTCGATGCGGGTGATCTTCACTTAGTGAGGCAGCCTTTCGGTGTGGTCGGCGTGGCCGATGTCGCCGGGATTGCCGATGTCGCCGGGATTGCCGATGTCGCCGGGATTGCCGACGCGCTCCTGGTCGCGGCCGGCCTGATCGAGCAGCGCTCGCATGGCGGCCTCCGCCTCCCGCGGGTCGCGGTCGCGGACGGCGTCCAGGACCGCCCGGTGGGCCGGTACCGGGTCCCCGCTGTGCGGGGAGCTGTGCACGATGCGGTCGCGGTGGGCGAGCCCGGACGAGATCACCATCTCCATGCGTTCGAGGAGTTCGTTGTGGGTGGCGGCGAGCATGGCGCGGTGGAAGGCGAGGTCGGCTGCCACGGCGCGGGCCGGGTCGGGGTCCTCCTCCGCCATCGCGGCCAGCGCGGCGTCCAGCGCGGCGAGGTCGTCGCCGGTGCGGCGGGCGGCGGCGAGGCGGACGGCGGCCGGTTCGACGATGGCCCGCACCTCGGCGAGGTTGCGCAGCAGTGCCCGGTCGGAGCCGGTGGTACCGCCGCCCTCGAACTGCCAGCGCAGGACGTCGGCGTCGAGCAGGTTCCAGTCGGCGCGGGAGCGGACGAAGGTGCCCCGCTTCTGCCGTGCGTCGACCATGCCCTTGGCGGCCAGCACCTTCAGCGACTCGCGCAGCGCGGTCAGGCTCACGTCCAGCTCGCTCTGGAGCGCGACCAGATCGAGCGTGGCGCCCACGGGGATCTGCCCGCCCAGGATGCGGCGGGCGAGGGCTTCCACGGTCTGGCCGTGTACGCCGCGGCGGGCGTAGGGCGTCATGTCGTACGGCCTTTCCGTTACGGGTCGGGGTCAGGCGGAGGCTTTGACGACGCTCCAGCCGCCGTCGACGAGCAGGTGTGATCCGGTGATGTAGGAGGACTCGTCGGCGCTGAGGAAGGCGATGGCCGCGGCCACCTCCTCGGGGATGCCGAACCGCCGGGCGGCGGTCTCGGCGACGCTGCGCTCCCGGTCCGCCTCCGGGACGCTGTCCCAGGCGGCCGTGAGGATCGGGCCGGGCAGGACGGCGTTCACGCGGACCTCGGGTCCGTACTCGACGGCGAGCCGGCCGCACAGGGAGAGCAGGGCGCCCTTGGAGGCGGCGTAGGCCGGGTGCCCGGGGATGCCCTTGTGGGCGTGGACGGACGAGGTCAGCACGACGGCGCCGAGCCGGTCGCGCAGGTCGGGCAGGACGGCCCGGAAGCCGAGGAAGCCGCCGGTGAGGTTGACGGAGAGCTGCCGCTGCCAAGAGGCGAGGGTCATGTCGTGGGCGGGGGTGACGTCGACGGTGTAGGCGTTGCTCACCAGCACGTCCACCGGCCCGAAGGCGTGCGCGGCGGTGACGATCCGCGCCCAGTCGTCCTCGGCGGCGACGTCGGCGGGCACGAAGCGGGCCCGGCCCCCTGCCTCGACGATCCGCTCGGCGACGGCTGCCCCGCGTGGCTCGTCGACGTCGGCGAGGGTCACGGCGGCACCTTCCCGGGCGAGGCGTCCGGCCGTGGCGGCCCCGATGCCGGAGGCGGCTCCGGTGATCACGGCCGTGCGGCCGGTGAAGCGGGCGGCGGACGCCGGTGCGGGCCGGCTCATCGTGGGTACACCTCTCCTTCGCTTCGATTATTACTAATTTAATCAGAGAGCGGTAGCGGCGTTCCGGCGGCGGCCACGACACGTGACTCCATCCCGCTGACAGGGCGACACCCTGGGCGGCACCTCGAAGGCCGGACGCCTCCCGTCCTCGAAGGTCACCGGCGAACGCCGCGCCCTGGGAGTGCCGCCGCGTCCCTGCCCAGCGGCTCCGGCCGCCCCGCATCGCGTTTTGCCCCATTCCTCGCGGTAACCCGTCTGATGGACATCCAGATGCGACGAGGTGAGAACCATGCTGGTGCTGGGTCTCCTGCTGATGGCGGGCGCCGCCGCCTTCGCAGGCCTGCTGATCGCGGACAACCTGTCCGGCGGTCCGGACTACACGGTGACCTTGATGGGGAGCGAGCCCTTCACGATCAGCACGCTGGGGGCGTTCCTCGGCGGTATCGCGCTGACCCTGATCTTCGGCCTGGGCTTGTGGATGCTGCTGGCCGGGACGGTGCTGGCCCGCCACCGCAGCAAGAAGCGCCGCACGGACCGGGAGACCGCCCGCCGGGCCCACGCGGAGCGCGACGAACTGGCCGGCCGCCTGGAGGGGCAGAACGCCCCCACCGGTCCCACGTCCGAGCCTGCGGGGCACCGTCGGCCCTCCCTTCACCGGCCGGGGTGGCTCCGGCCTCACGGCCGTTGACCTCGGTACGCGGAAGCGACCGATTCACGCGTGCGGCGTCGGCCGGTAGACGAGTTCCTGGATGTGGCCGTCGAGCGTGCGCCGCTCGATCAGCTCGAGATCGAAGTCGGCCGCGCCCTGGAAGATCGGTGCCAACCCGCTCTTTCCCGTGATCACCGGGAAGAGCGTCACCTGGACGAGGTCGACCAGACCGGCAGCCATCAGCGCCCGGTTCATCGACAGGCTGCCGTGCGAGCGCAACGGCACCTGGGACTCCTCCTTGAGCCGGGCGACGACGTCGACGGCGTCACCGCTCGCGATGTTCGCGTCCGGCCAGTCGAGAGGGCCTTCCAGGGTGGTCGACACCACGGTCGCCGGCAGGTTCCGCATCCGGGTGACCCAAGGGTCACGCACGTCGGAATCCTCGCTGCTCTCGGCCAGCATCTGGGCGAACGCCCGGTACGTGTTGGCCCCGAAGACCATCCGCTGCTCCTCGTCGTACAGGGCGAGGCGGTGGTCGAGGAGCTCCGGGCCCTGCTTGCCCCAGTAGCCGGTCCAGTCGCCACCGGCGGCACCGAAGCCGTCGAGGCTGGAAAAGACGTCGAACGTGTAGGTGGTGGTCATGATCGTCTCCTCGATCGCGGTTGACGGCGTCCTGGAGATACAGACTGGCGACCGGAGCGAGAGTCATCGGCCGGGCGCACACTCGATACGACACGGCGACCGACGTCAGTGCCCTGGCCGCGTGCGGCGGCGCCCTCCGTGACCCGGTCGGGCAGATTCCGGTGACCTGTTCGGCCCCCATGACTGCCCTTTCGAAACTCCGCCCGCACGGCCGGTCATCTCGCAACGCCGCAGCCGGCAGCGCTACGCGCGGGTAACCGCGGCTCCGCCCGGGTCACCCCCGAACTCTCCATCATCCGCTCACAACCCCTCTACCCGGCCGACACGCCGAGGTGCGTAGCCTCTGATCGCGTCGTCCGCTTGCAAGGCGTGACGCCAGTGAGTTAAGTCTTGCCCAAAGATAAATGTTCAGTTGTGAGGTACCCGGGCACTCTGGGGCACGTGGAAGAAGACAGCAGCGTGGAAGGCCGGCCCAAGGACATGACGTTCAGAACACCGTCAGCCCCCGCGCGAGGCGCCGCGTGACGCTCGGCACCCACCGTGCCCACCTCGACGGGTATGACAGTCCCCCCACTCAGCCGGCCGCGAACGACCCGCACTACCAGCCACAGCAGGCCGCTCTCCCCCTCCCCCAGCCGCTGGGCCCGCACGAGTGCGACCTCGTCCGCCGTAGTGTCGCGGTGGTGGAGCCGCAGGCCGGGGAACTGGCCGTGTACTTCTACGCCATCCTCTTCGTGCGTTACCCCGAGGTCCGTTCCCTCTTCCCGGAGAACATGGACGTCCAGCGGGACCGCCTGCTGCGCGCCCTCCTGCGGATCGTGGACCTGGTCGACTCACCCGAGCACCTGGCCCAGTTCTGCGCCCGCCTGGGGCGCGACCACCGCAAGTTCGGGGCTGTGACGGCGCACTACGCCGCGGTGGGCGAATGCCTGCTGGAGACGCTCGCCCGGTTCGCCGGACCCGCGTGGACGCCGGAGATCGCACTGGCCTGGCAGCGGGCCTACGGGATCGCCGCCGAGACGATGATCCTGGCCGCGGACAACGACACACGGCTTCGGCCCGCCGTGTGGAACGCGCAGATCGTCGGCCACCGCCACCTGGGCAACGCACTGGCCGAGGTCACGGTGGCGACCGATCCCGTGTATCCCTACCGGGCGGGCCAGTTCGTGAGCATGGAGACACCGTGGCGGCCCCGGGTGTGGCGGCACTACTCACCGGCCAACGCCCCCCGGCACGACTCGACGCTGACCTTCCATGTCCGGCATGTCGCCGGCGGCCACGTGAGTCACGCCCTGGTGTACCGGGCGCAGATCGGCGACATGGTGCGTCTGGGGCCGCCCGAGGGTGACATGGTGCTGGCGGCGTCCTCCGCACGCGACCTGCTGTTCGCCGCGGGAGGCACCGGTCTCGCTCCGATCAAGGCCCTGATCGAACAGCTCGCGACCGACCCCCAATGGCTCCAGAACCGCCGTGTGACCCTGTTCGTGGGCGCACGCACCGGCAACGAACTGTACGGTCTCGACGAGTTGCTGCGCCTGTCGCAGCGGCATCACTGGCTGACGGTGCGAGCGGCCGTGTCCCACGAACACATCCCCGGCGCCGAGGGCTCCCTGCCGGACGTCATCGCCGCGTCGGGTCCGGGCAGTCACACAGAGGCGTACATCAGCGGCCCGCCCGGCATGATCGCTGCCGCGCGGCAGGTGCTCCTGCGGTGCGGAGTGCCCTCCGCCCAGATCCACCACGACCCGCTGGGCGTCCCGGTGCTGGATGCCCCTCTGGATCCAGGCCACCCGGAGAAGGAAGAGGACAACCGCATATGAACGACCGGCCCGCAGGCCGCCCCGGCTCCGCCGGCGAACGCCTCCTGCAGAGCCACCTGGGTACGGCCGACCGGGCCGCCACCTTCTACGACCGGCAGGTCCAGCCCCATCTCACCGACCAGATGCGCGACTTCGTCAGGCGTCAGACCATGGTCTTCCTGTCGACCGCCGACGCCGGGGGCAACTGTGACACCGGGTTCCGGGCCGGACCGCCCGGGTTCGTCACCGTCCTCGACGAACACACCCTGACCTACCCCGAGTACCGGGGCAACGGGGTCCATGCCGGCAACGGGAACATCCTGGAGAACCCGCACATGGGCATGCTCTTCATCGACTTCACCCACCATCACATAGGCCTGCACGTCAACGGAGCGGCCCAGGTGGTGGGGGACGCGGAGCAGCGTCGCGTGTACCCGCATCTCCCCATCGACTCGGCGCACGGCCGGCAACCCGCCGTGTGGGTGCACCTGAAGGTGGACGAAGCCTATGTGCAGTGCTCGAAGTACATCCCCCACCTCGAACCGGCGCCCCGGCCCCGCGGACTCGCGGCGGACCGCCCCAAGGACAGCGACTACTTCGTCCCACCGGTAGCCGGTCGCGGAGAGTCCCGGGACTTCCGTCCGGCGCCTACTCTGCCGATGGGACAATAGGCCGGGCGGCATGGCACTGCGACCTGTTCAGGTGAACACCAAGGCTCTCGACCACGCGGCGGTCGGCCGGTTCTGGGCGGCGGCGCTCGGCTGGTGCGACTACGCCACGGGATCCGACGTGGCCACCTACGTCGCGCCCGCCGGCGGCTTCGTCTGGCCGGACCCCGTCACCGTGCGCGTCGACGTCATCGCGGTCCCCGAGCCCAAGACGGCGGCGAAGAACCGTACGCACCTCGATCTCGCCACCGTGTCCGCGGCCCATCAGGCGGAGTTGGTCGCCCGCCTCCAGGCGCTCGGTGCGACCCACGCCGACGTGGGCCAGGGGGACGTTCCGTGGACGGTCCTCGCCGACCCGGAGGGCAACGAGTTCTGCGTGCTGGAGCCCCGGGAGACCCATCGGGACACCGGGCCGATCGCCCGGGTGGTGGTCGACTGCGCGGATCCGAGGGCCATGGCCCGGTTCTGGGACGAGGCGACGGACTGGACCCTGCACGAAGTCACCGTCGAGCACGCGGTGTTGCGCTCGGCGGCGGGTGTCGGCCCGTATCTCGAATTCCGCCGCACCCCGGGCGGGAAGACCGCGCCGGACCGCGTCCATCTCGACCTGCTGCCGTACCCCGGCGACGACAAGGCGGCTGAGGTGGCCCGGCTGTACGCCCTCGGCGCCACCGACCTCGACCTCGGCCAGGGTGACGTCCCGTGGACGTGCCTGGCCGACCCGGAGGGGCACGAGTTCTGCGTCCTCGCCCTGTCCTGACTGCTGCCGACTGTCCCGACCCGGCTCATCCGGACAGCTCATGCTCGGCCCAGATGGTCTTGCCGGTCTGTCCGTACCTGCTCCCCCAGCGGCGGCTGAGCTGCGCCACCAGGAACAGCCCCCGGCCTCCTTCGTCGGTGGTGCGGGCCCGGCGCATGCGGGGCTGGGTGTTGCTGGGGTCGGAGACCTCGCAGATGAGGATGTCATCGCGGATCAGCCGCAGCCCCACGGGTCCGCCCGCGTACCGGACGGCGTTGGTGACGAGTTCGCTGACGATCAGCTCGGTCACGAAGGCACTGTCCGCCAGACCCCACTCGGCGAGCTTGCCGGTGGCCGCCTCCCTCGCCCGGGCCACGGCCTTCGGGTCGGCCGGGAACTCCCAGCGGGCCACGGCGTCCGCCTCCAACGCGGAGGTGCGCGCGAGCAGGAGGGCCGAGTCGTCCGGCATGGGCTGCCTTCCGGCGCCGCTCACCAGGGTCTGCGCGAGCGAGGGCAGGTCGTGGCCGTCACTTTGCAACTGCCCCAGACGGTCCGCGAGTTCGCGCGTGGAGCCGTCGATGTCGATGCCGTAGCGCCGGAGCAGGCCGTCGGTGTACAGGGCGATGACGGCGCCGGGGGGCACGTCGACGCTTCTGGTCTCGAACGGCAGGCCGCCGACGCCGAGGGGCGGCCCGGGCCGCACGGGCACCGGACCGACACGGCCGTTCGGCAGGGCCAGCAGGGGCGGTGGGTGGCCCGCAGCGGCCAGCGTGCAGCGTCCGGCGACGGGATCGTGCACGGCCACGAGACAGGTGGCGCCGACGACGTCCCGGAACGCCGGATCCTCCTCGGCGGCCAGCCGGTTCACCAGGTCGTCGAGGTGGGTGAGCAGTTCGTCCGGGGGCAGTTCCAGGTCGGCCAGTGTCTGCACGGCCGTGCGGAGCCGGCCCATGGTTGCGGTGGCGTGCAGACCGTGGCCGATCACGTCCCCGACGACGAGGGCGGTGCGCAGCGAGGGCAGTTCGATCGTGTCGAACCAGTCGCCGCCGATCTCCGCGCCGCCGGCCGCGGGCAGGTACACGCCCGCCGTCTCCATGACCCGGGTCGAGGTGTGCGTCTGGGGCAGGAGACGCCGCTGGAGCGTGACGGCGGCGCGGTGCTCACGGGTGTAGCGGCGGGCGTTGTCCACCCCGAGGGCAGCGTGAGCCGCGATCTCGGCGAGCAGCGCGACGTCGTCCTCGTCGAACGGGTCGACGCGGTCGGTGCGCCAGCCGACCACCACCCCCAGCAGCAGGCCGCGCGCGAAGAGCGGGGCCAGGGCCATCGAGTGACCACGATCGGGTGCCGCGAGCCGCACGTGAGCGGGGTCGGCCAGATCCTGCTCCAGCGTGGCCCGGTCGACCGTGATCGTGTGTCCTTCCTGGAGGTCCCGGACGGCGGGCACGTCCGGGAAGGGCGGCACCACCGCGCCGAGCTGGAGCATGCCGGGGGGCCACGGGCCGTGGGCGATACGGTTCGCGGCCCTGCGCAGATGGAGATCGCCCCCGCCGAAGGTCTTCGGCGGTTCGTCTCCCGTGAGAACGGCGTCGGCCAGATCGACCCAGGCGACATCGGCGAAGTCGGGCACCAGCGTGTCGACGATGTCCTGAGCCGTCCTGTTGATGTCGAGGGTGCCCCCGATCTCCGCCGACGCCCGATGGCGCAGCTCGCGTCGGCGTTCGGCCTGCCAGTGTCCGGTCGCGTCGGTGATCAGCACCGCGACGCCCGTGGGCCGCCCCTCCTCGTCCTCCGTCCGAAGGGCGGAGACGGACAGCGACCAGTCACCGAAGGGCGGCTGGGCCGACCTCACCCGCTGTTCGCGCGCCGCGGAGGGGACTCCGGTCTCCAGCACTCCCCGCAGAGCGGCTTCCGCCTCGGCCGCGTCGTCCGCGTGCATCACGTCGGCCAGTCGGCTTCCCACGGTGAGTGAGGGTCCGGCGGCGCCGTGTACGAGGTTGGTCCGCACCACGGCGAGATTCGTGTCCCGGAGGACGAAGCCGATGAGGTCCTGGCCGAGCAGCGCCCGTGCCAGCGGTTCGTCCCACGTGGGTCCGGACGCGCGGTCCGCCGCGACGGCCAGGATCAGGGTGGGCCCGGAGCCGTGCAGGCTCTCGGCGCGGTAGCTCACCGTGATCACCTCACCGGAGCCGCACAGCAGCCTGGTGTCGCCGCTGTCCGGCGGCCGGCCGGCGGTGGCGGTACGGGGTTCGGCCAGCAGGCGGAGCACGGAGCGGCCGAGGACGTCCGCGGCAGGTCGCGCCAGGAGATCCTCCGCGGCCCGGGACCAGCCGATCAGGACACCTCGACGATCGATCAGCGCGGCCGCCACCCCGGCGGGCGGCGCGCGGTCGTCTGCCCTGCTCACACCCATGGTGAAGTCACCGCCTCCCGTCGGGCCGGTGAACCCATCATGGCGCGACGCCAGAACCTTCGCCTTTCCGCAGGTCAGTCGATGGTCCGCGTCGTCGCGAGCCGGTCCTTGATCCTCGTGAGGTCCGCGGCCGGGTAGTGCCTGCCCGCCCGGACCACACCGACGACGCGGTGGAGGCCGGCCGCGTCGTCGAGCGGGTTGGCGTCGAGCAGGACGAGGTCGGCGTTCCTGCCCGGTTCCACGGTGCCCATCCGGTCCGTGGCCTCCAGGAACTCCGCGGCGTACAGGGTGAGCATCCGCAGCAACCGCAGCGGTACGATGCCGGCCTCGGCGAGCAGGTCGATCTCGTCGTGGAGTGCCGCGCCCGGGACGACCCGGACGGCGCCCGAGGAGTCGGTGCCGACGAGCATCCGGACGCCGCTCTCGTCGAAGATCCGCGCCATGTCGTATTCGTGGCGGTGGGAGGCGGCGAGGGTGGCTCGTTGTCCGGCCGTGAACCGCTTGCGGAATCTCGCGACCACGCGGTGCCAGGTCTTCAGGGTGGCGGGGGCCATGTAGCGCAGGTCGGGGTCGGTGGCGAACGCGGGGTCGTCGCAGAGTTTGCTGGTCTTCTGCCGGATCATGGTGGGCACGTGCCAGGTCCCGTCGGCGTCGAAGTGTGCCGCGAGGGCGCGGGTGCGCCCTTCGTCGTACGTCCGGACGGCGTGGTCCACGATGGCGATGTCGTCGGGTTTGCTGAGGTTGACGGGGTTGAGCACCACCCGTCGCAGACCGTCCCCGGTCCTCCGGCACCGGCGAAGGCGGCCGGGGCGACCGGGCTGCCGGACCCGTGGCGCCGAGGGTGGCACTGCCACTCCCGGACCACCCGTACGGGCGCACTTCGGCACGGGTACGGCAAGCCTCTCCCTGACATGTCAACCGGATTGGATGATCGATGCCGCCCGTCCGTCGCCGCGTGCGGCACGCGCCCCGCCCGATCACATCGCCGCTGGAGGATGCTCGCATGTTCGGTTCGATGCGCGCGGCGCCGGCCTCCGTGGAAGACCTCGCGGACCGGGACGACGGTATCTCCCTCCGTACGCCCCCCACACGCGCCGTCGTCCTGGTGACGGTGGCGGCGACGGTGGTGACGATCGTCCTCGGCGTGCTGACCGGGACCGCCGTCCTCCTGCTCGGCCTGCTGGTGTTTCTGCCGGCGTTCGCCGCCGCGCTGTGCACCCCACGCCAGACGGCGCTGGTCTCCGCCTGGGTGAGCCTCATCGTGGTCGTGCCCGTGGCCCTGTCCGGGGAGCGGATCGCCGACCGGGTGGTCCTGGCCCTGTTCGCGGTCGGCTTCGGCGTGCTGGCCGTCTACGCGTCCCGCCTGCGCGTCTCGCGCGAGGGGGCGCTGGTACGTCTGCGGTCGACCGCCGCCGCGATGCAGCGGCAGATCCTGCGGCCTCTACCGCTGCTCACCGACGAGGTGCTCGTGGACGGCGTGTACGAGCCGGTGCAGCAGGACAAGCTCGTCGGGGGCGACATCTACGACGTGGCGGCCACCCCGTGGGGTACCCGGGTGCTGATCGGCGACGTCCAGGGCAAGGGTCTCGCCGCCGTCGGTATGGCCATCGACGTCGTCGGCGCCTTCCGTGAAGCCGCCCACCGCGAACCGACGGTGACGGCGCTCGTCGACTCGCTCGAGGCGGCGGTGGTCCGCCACAACGACTACGCGGAACAGCGCGGCGAGCCGCAACGCTTCGTCACCGCTGTCGTCCTGGGGGTGGACTCCGGCACCGAGACCCAGCTCGTCACCTGCGGCCACGTCCCGCCCTACCTGCTGCACGACGGGATCGTCACCGCCGTCGGCGCGGGGACGGAACACGCGCCACTCGGCCTCGCGGACCTGGTCGAGGAGGCCCGCACGGTGTCCTGGTTCGCGTTCCCGGCCGGAGCGACCCTGCTGCTGTGCACCGACGGCCTGACCGAGGCCCGCTCGCCCGGGGGCGCCTTCTATCCCCTGGAGTCGCGCCTCGCCGGCCGTGCCGACATCACCGCGGGCCGGCTCACCGACTCGCTCGTCGACGATGTGCACGCCTTCACCGCGGGCGCACAACAGGACGACCTGGCGGTCCTCGCCATCCGCCGCTCCCCGCGTCAGGTACCGGGGTAGCCCGGTCAGCACACCCTTTTACCCCGCCGCCTCGCCCTTCGGGGCGGCGACCTCCCCGCGCGAAGCTACTCGTCGATCGCGGCCCCGAACCGCGCGTTGGCCGTCGGCGCCCCGAGGCGTGCCCCGTCGTAGGTCCATGTGCCCTTGGCGACCAGACCCGACGACGACGCGGGTACGACCCATACGAAGCCGTCGTCGGTGTTCTCGCCCGGTGCCGCCGCCAAGAGCCCGAAGAGGCCGTCCTTGTTGGCGTCGATGAGCCGGACCTGACCGCCCCAGTGGTCCGCCTTCTCCGCCGCACCGGGGATGTCGGGGAGTTGCTGGTCGAAGCTCTTCACCCCGACGTCGCTGAAGCCGGTCCGGTCGCCGCGCAGCACCCACACGGCGCCCGCGTCGGACACGCTGCCGATGTCCTCGCCGGGCGCACCGACGGCGAGGTCGGGGTGGCCGTCGCCATCGGTGTCCCCGGCCGACAGTTCGGCGCCCCACTGATCGCCCGCCTCCGCGGTACCGGGCACGCCGGGCGAGTCCTGGGTCCAGTACTGCGCCGGCTCCGGCTCCAGCCCCGACAGGTCTCCGCGGCCCAGATAGAGGGTGATTCCGCCGCCCGTCGGTGCGCCGGCACCTGTGCCACCGATGACGAGGTCGTCCTGCCCCGTGCCGTCCCAGTCGCCGGAGACGACGGCCGGACCGCCCGGGAACGTGCCCCCGTCGCCGAGAGCGCCGACGTCCGGCGCTCCGTGCAGCACGTGCACCGTGCCGACGCCCGGCTGCTTCCCGGTGGTTACGCCGGAGACGGCCAGGTCGGCCCAGGAGTCCTCGTTGTAGTTGCCGTGGCTGAGGCTGCGGAACTCGAAGCCGGTGCTCCGCGGTGCGAAGTCGCTCGCCCGCACGCTGTGGTCCGACATCGTCGGTCGATGTGCCGCCTGGCCTGGCGTGAGGGTGAAGAACAGCAGGGCGTCGTCCTCCAGGACGGCGATCGAGTCTCGCGGGTCGGCGTTCGGGTCCGCCGGGTCGGGGGCGGAGTACCGGGCCGCTTCGACGGCACGCCCGAAGTGGGCGCCGGCCCGCGGGTCGTCGTTCTCCAGCCAGGTGCTGTCGGACCCGTGCAGTCCGGTCGGCGATCCCCAGAAGATGACGGCGCCGCCCGCGTCGGAGAGGCCGGCGAGATCTTCACCCGGGATACCGACGACGGCGTCGTCGTACCCGTCGTTGTCCAGGTCGCCCGAGGCGACGGCCCCGCCGAAGCCGTCGGCGGCTTCGGCACCGCCGGGAACGCCGGAGACGTTCTGGTGGAGCACGCTCTTCTTCGTCGTGCTGAGACCGCCCGACGAGCTGTACTGCACGGTGACGTAGCCGGCGCCCGAGCCACCGTTCACCGTCGCGCCGGGGGCGCCGGTCAGCACGTCGTCGAAGCCGTTGCCGTCGTAGTCACAGTTGCGCTGCTGCCACCCGATGGACGGGAAGGGCACGGCAGCCGGGGCGGCCTGGGCTGTGGGGGCGGCGACGACCGCGCCGCCCCCGAGAGTGAGGAGTGCGGCGGCCGTGACGGCCGCATGTCTGAGGTGACGCACAGGAAATTCTCCCTGGTCTCCGAAACTGCCCACGACTACGGGCCGGCCGAGTCGCGGGCGAGGACGTGCAGCCCCTGTCCGAGTCGGGGAAGGGCGTGCGACCATGTGCGTCTCCCGCCGTCGGGCAGTGCGGTGAGGGCACGGACCTTGCTGCGTTCACCAGGAAGACATCCGCGCTTCGTCAAAGGTTGTACGCGGGCCGGTGCAGACCCCGAAAGCAGAGTGCTCGATCCTCTCGGCCCTCTGCCTGCTGGGTCAGCTTCCGAAGCAGAAGGGGCGGTTGCCCAGGTCCCAGCACTGGATCTGCTTGCTGGTGGTGGCGGTGTTGCCGCCCTTGTCCGTGACCGTGAGTTCGACGGTGTAGTTCCTCTGCCCCGCGGGGTAGTTGTGGCGGACGCACGCCTCGAACTGACAGGACCGAGCACGGCTCCGGCACGCTGGGGCGCGTCTGCGTGAGGTGTCGCCGGACACCGGGGGACGCGGCGGTCCCGGGGCGCGTCCGGCGGACGCGGGTCCGATGCGACTGCGCTCCGCCCGCCCCTCCACCCCACCCGCTGCGCGCCCGCGTCGCGGCACGTGATCGCGCCACGGACCGGCTCCTTTTGATCGGGGTCTTCAGCCGCGGGTGCTCACGGTCCAGGGAGCGGACCGTTCCATCTGGGCTGCCAGGGCGAGCAGCATTCCCTCCGTGCCGAGAGGCGCGGCGAACTGGACGCCGAGCGGCAGGCCCGCGCCGTCGTGGCCGAACGGGACGGACATCGCCGGCATCCCGGTGAGGTTGTGGACGCTGGTGAAGGCGGAGTACACGGAGGCGTGGCGGTAGATCGACTCCGGGTCGGTGGTGTCAAGGGTGCCGAGCCGCGGGACCGGCTGCGCAAGGGTCGGGCTGAGCAGCACGTCGACCTCGGCGAAGGCGGCGCCGACCGCCCAGCCGATCTCCTGCGCACGGCGCAGGGCACGGCTGACGTCGGCGGCGGGGAGGGCGCGGTAGGTCTCGTAGAGCACCCGGGTGAAGGGCTCGATGTCGTCGTCGGCCAGGGGCCTGCCGAGCCGGTCCAGCCGGGCGTCGATCTGGGCGACCAGGTCGGCGCCCATCAGCACGCCCGAGGTGCGGCCGACGTCGGCGGGCAGGTAACGGGCGGTGGTCTCGACGACGTCATGCCCCAGGCGTTCGCACAGCAGTGCCGCCGAGCGCGCCGCCCGCGCGCACTCGGGGTGCACGTCCGGGCCGTCCGGCAACGCGGTGAGCAGGCCGATCCGCAGCCGCCCCGGGTCACGCCGGGCCAGTTCGGCGAAGGGCGCGGCCGGTTCCGGTGCGGCGTAGGCGTCGCCGGGCAGCGGGCCGGCGGCGACGTCGAGGAGCAGGGCGCTGTCGCGGACGGTCGTGGTGAGGGCGTGGTGTCCGGAGACGAGGCCCGACAGGGTGGTGGGCCGCGGCGCGGGCGAGACACGGCCGCGGCTGGGTTTGAGGCCGAACAGCCCGCAGGCCGCCGCCGGGATGCGGATCGAGCCGCCGCCGTCGCTGGCGTGCGCGACCGTGACCATCCCGGCCGCGACCGCGGCCGCCGAGCCGCCGCTGGAGCCGCCGGGCGAGTGCGCGCCGCTGTGCGGGTTGCGGGTAGGGCCGTGGAGCGCCGGTTCGGTGGAGGCGTTGAGGCCCAGCTCGGGGGTGTTGGTGGTGCCGAGGACGACGGCTCCGGCCCGGCGGTAGCGGGCGACCAGTTCGCTGTCGCGGCGCGCGGTCACCTCGTTGAACAGACGGCTGCCGCCGGTCGCGGGCAGTCCCTCGACATCGGTGCCGAGGTCCTTGACGAGTATGGGCACGCCGTGCAGCGGCCCCTCGGGCAGTCCTGTGGCGATCTCGGCGAGGGCGGCCTCGAACCGGGTGTGGATCACCGCGTTGAGCCCGGGGTTGAGCTTCTCGATGCGGGCGATCGCCCGCTCGGTGACGGTACGGGCGTCGCACTCGCCGTTCCGTACGGCAGCGGCCGTGGCGACGGCGTCGTCGGGACGGTCCCCGGTGCCCATGCCTGCCACGCCCCTCACGCCACGTATCCGGCGGGCTTGCCCCAGGTCGCGCGCCGGGTGGTGGCGCGGTCGACCAGGACGCAGCGGGTGCCGGTGAAGTTGGTGGGCATGCATTTGTTGCAGTGGATGCACAGTGACGGCGTGGCGGCGTCCTCCCGCATGCGGTTGACCAGGTCGGGCTCGCGCAGCAGGGCCCGGGCCATGGCGACGAACTCGAAGCCCTCGCGCATCGCGAGGTCCATGACCGGCTTGTCGGTGATGCCGCCGAGCAGGATCATCGGGAGTTTCACCGCGGCGCGGATCTGCCGGGCGTCCTCCAGCAGGTAGGCGTCCCGGTAGGGGTAGCTGCGCAGGAACCGGTCGCCGACCATCTTCACGCCGAGCTTCATCGGCTGCGGCATGATCGCGGCGAACTCCCTGAGCGGGGCGTCGCCCTTGAAGAGGTACATCGGGTTGAGCAGGGAGCTGCCCGCGGTCATCTCCAGGGCGTCGACGGTGCCGTCCTGTTCGAGCCACTGCACCACGGGGATGGCCTCGTCGAGCCAGAAGCCGCCGGCTACTCCGTCGTCCATGTTCATCTTGGCGATGACGGCGATGCGCCCGCCGACCGCGTCGTGCACGGCCCGCATGATCTCCCGGGCGAAGCGGGCGCGGTTGTCCAGGCTGCCGCCGTAGGCGTCGGTGCGGTGGTTGACGCGGGGACTCAGGAAGGAGCTGGCCAGGTAGTTGTGGCCCAGGTGCACTTCGACGGCGTCGAAGCCCGCCTCGACGGCGCGGCGCGCGGCCTCGGCATGGGCCTCGGTGACGCGCCGGATGTCGTCGAGGGACGCCTCCTGGGCGAAGCTGAGGGTGGTGGCGTGGAAGTGCCTGGACGGCGAGAGGGCGGGCGCGCCGTTGCCCTTGGGGTTGGCGACGGGGCCGCCGTGCCCGATCTGGGCCGAGACCGCGGCCCCCTCGGCGTGCACGGCGTCGGTGAGGACGCGCAGGCCCGGCATCGCCTCGTCGGTCCAGTAGATCTGGTGGCGGTCGGTACGCCCTTCCTTGGCGACCGCGCAGTACGCGACGGTGGTCATGCCGACGCCACCGCGGGCGTAGGCGACGTGGAAGTCGACGAGGTCCTTGGTGACCAGGGACTTGTGGCTGAGCCCCTCGTAGGTCGCGGCCTTGATGACGCGGTTGCGCAGCTCGACGGGGCCCAGCTTGGCGGGGGCCAGGACGTCGGGGACGGCGGGGCTGCCGGGCACGGTGGGGGTCTCGGGGGCGGTCACGGGTGGTTCCTCCTCGGTTCGGCGTGGTGGCAGGCGATCCGGTGGCCGGGGCGGATCTCCCGCGGGGCGGGTTCCTCGGCGGCGCACCGTTCGGTGGCCAGCGGGCAGCGGGTGCGGAAGCGGCAGCCCGAGGGTGGGTTCAGGGGTGAGGGCAGTTCGGCGGCGTGCCCCTCGGGTGCGGGGTCCGCGGAGGCGGGTGCGGCGGAGCCGAGCTGGGCCTCGGGGAGGGAGCCGAGCAGCAGCCGGGTGTAGGGGTGCGCGGCCTCGTGCTGCATGCCGTCGGAGGGCAGCACCTCGCAGACCTTGCCGAGGTACATGACCATGACGCGGTCGCTGACGTTCTTCACCACGGACACGTCGTGTGCGATGAAGACCATGCTCAGTGAACGCCGCCGGGTCGTCGTCTCCAGGAGGTTGAGGATCTGCGCCTGCACGGACACGTCGAGGCTGGAGACGGGTTCGTCGCAGATCAGCACCTCGGGGTCGAGCATGAGGGCGCGGGCGATGCAGACGCGCTGGCACTGGCCGCCGGAGAGTTCGTGCGGCCGGCGCTCGCGTACGGTCGCGGGGTCGAGGCCCACGTCGCGCAGGGCGGCGTCGACCTGGGCGTCCTGGTCGCGCGCGTCGTCGCCGGGGCCCCAGATCGACCGTCCCTCCCACACCAGGTCCTTGACCCTGCGACGCGGGTTCAGGGCGGAGACCGGGTCCTGCATGATGATCTGCATCCGGGCGCGAGCGCGCCGCAGTTCGCGCCGGGCGAGGCCGGTGAGGGTGACGTCGCCGAGGCGGACGGTGCCCGCGTCGGGGGGCGGCAGCTGGATCAGGGAGCGTCCGACGGTGGACTTCCCGCAGCCGGACTCGCCGAGGATGCCGAGGGTTTCCCCCGCCGCGACCTCCAGGGAGACGCCGGAGACGGCGTGCACCTTCTGCCCGCGTCCGGCGGGAAACTCGACGACGAGGTCCGTCGCCGTCAGCGCGGGGGCGTCCCGGGTAGTGGTCATACGGTGGCCTCCTCGGCGGCGCCCAGCGGGTGGTGGCAGGCGACGGAGCCGCCGGCGTCCCGCTCACCGGCGTACGCGGTCAGGCGCGGGGACTCGGTGGCGCAGCGCTCGTCGGCCGTGTCGCAGCGCGGGGCGAAGCGGCATCCGGCGGGCGGGTGCAGCAGGTTGGGCGGGCGGCCCTCGATGGCGGGCAGCAGGGTGTGCGGGGGCAGGTCCAGGCGCGGGATGGAGGCGATCAGGGCGCTGCTGTAGGGGTGGCGGGGGCGGTCGAAGACGGCGGCGGTGTCCGCGTACTCGACCAGGCGGCCGGCGTACATGACGGCGACGCGGTCGGTGCGCCCTGCCACCGTGGCGAGGTCGTGGCTGATGAGGATGGTCGCCATGCGCAGTTCTTCGGCGAGCGAGCGCAGCAGGTCGAGGATCTGCTTCTGCACCGTGACGTCGAGCGCGGTGGTGGGTTCGTCGGCGATGAGCAGCCGGGGGCCGCAGGCGAGGGCCATGGCGATGACGACGCGCTGGCGCATGCCGCCGGACAGTTCGTGCGGGTACTGTCCGGCCCGCCTGGCGGGTTCGGGGATGCCGACCTGGCGGAGCAGGTCGACGGCGCGGTCCTTGGCGTCGGCGCGGCTCAGGCCGAGGTGCAGTCGGAGGCTCTCGGACAGGTGGGTGCCGACCTTCTTGACCGGGTTCAGGGAGGTCATCGGGTCCTGGAAGACCATGGCGACCTCGGTGCCCCACAGGGCGCGCCGTCCGGCGGAGGTGAGGGCGTGGACGTCCTTGCCGCGGATCCGAACGGTGCCGGACACGGTGGTGCCGGGGCCGTCGGTGATCAGGCCCATGAGGGTGCGGCCGAGGACGGACTTGCCCGATCCCGACTCGCCGACGATGCCGAGGGTCTCGCCCTCGGACAGCGTGAGCGACACCCCGTCGACGGCCCGCACCGGTCCGCGGGGCGTGTGGAAGGCGGTGCGGACGTCGGTGGCGTCGAGCAGCACGGGCGCGTCGGTGCCGGGGGCCGGGGCGGTGTCGGTCTCTGTCGCTCGCTGAGGGGTCACAGTTTCACGCTCCTGGAGTCCCAGCGCCCGCGAGCCTTCTCGCCGACGATGTTGAAGGCGAACACGGTGAGGAAGAGGAAGGCACCGGGCACGAGCACGATGTGCGGGTGCTCCTCGAAGACCCGGCCCTCCCCCTCGGCGATCATGTTTCCCCAGGTGGGTTCCGGGGGCTGGATGCCGAGTCCGAGGAAGCTCAGGGAGGCCTCGGCGACGATGAGTACCGAGATCATCACGACGGCGAGGGACAGTACGGGCAGCAGTACGTTGGGCAGCAGTTCGCGCAGCAGGATGCGGGAGCGGGTGGCGCCCATGGCGCGGGCGGCGACGACGAACTCCCGGTTGGCGTAGGCCATGGTGGTGGCGCGGGCGAGGCGCACCATGCCCGGGACGGTGAGCAGCGCCAGCGAGAAGGCGACGTTGCGCAGGTGCGGCTGGAGCACGGTCGCCAGCGCGATGAGCAGGATCAGCGGGGGCACGGCGAGCAGCGAGTTGGTGGCGATGCCCACCACCCGGTCGACGCTCTTCTGGAAGTAGCCGGCGACCATGCCGATCGCCCCGCCGACCACGGTGCCGAGGGCGACCGCGGACAGCGAGATGAGCAGGGAGGAGCGGGCGCCGTAGAGGGATCGGGCGAGCAGGTCGAGGCCGAAGGCGTTGGTGCCGAGCGGGTGGGCGCCGGTGAACGTCGGGGTGGCGAAGACGGGTTCGGCGACGGTGCTCGCGACGTCGCGGTCCTCGGCGAGCGGCAGCCACGGGGCGCACAGGATGGCGAGGCCGAGCAGCAGGAGCCAGGCCGCGCCGAACCAGAACACCACGTCGAAGCCGGGCCCCGCCCACAGCTTGCCGAGCCGGGAGGCGCCGCCGAGGAGCAGGCCGAGGCCGAGCAGCGCGACGGCGGCCTTGGCGGGCGTGACGAGTTGGGGCGTGGTCGCGCCGAACACCAGCAGGACCAGGCCGACGACGGTGAGGCCGACGCCGACGAGCAGCGGCGGCGGGGAGGCGGTCCGCGTGCGCGGAGCGATGTCAGACATGGACACGTCGCGTCCTCGGGTCGAGGTAGCCGTAGGAGAGGTCGATGCCGGCGTTGATCACCACGTAGATCACGGCGATGGTGAGCACGGCGCCCTGGACCATCGGGTAGTCGCCCTGGCCGGCGGCGTTGACGATCAGGGTCCCCATGCCGGGCAGCGAGAAGAGGTACTCGACGACGACGGTGGAGCCGATCAGCCGGCCGAGGCTGAGGCCGAGCAGGGTGACCAGGGAGAACGAGGAGGGGCGCAGGGCGTCGGTGAACAGGACGCGCAGCGGGTTCATGCCCTTGGCGCGGGCGGCGAGGATGTAGTCCTCGCGCAGCGTCACGATCAGGTCGCCGCGCAGCACCCGGGTGAACATGGCGAGTTCGGCGAGGGCGACGGTCAGTGCGGGCAGGAAGGCGTGGTGCAGGTTGCCCAGCAGGTCGCCGTCGCCCATCCGCACCCACTCGGAACGCGGGAACCAGCCGGCCGAGTTGGCAAGGACGAGGATCAGCAGCAGTCCGGCCAGGAAGCTGGGCACGGACAGCACGCCGAAGGTGCCGGCGCCGATGATCCGGTCGGCCGCCGAGCCCTCCCGGTACGCCGACCACATGGCCAGCGGCACCGCTATCAGCAGGGCGATGAGCAGTCCGAGCGCGGCGATCTCGAAGCTGACGGGCAGGGCGGACAGCACCCGGTCGGTGACGTCGCTCTGCGGGGGTACGACGGAGCGGCCCAGGTCGCCGGTGAGCGCGCCGCCGAGCCAGTCGAGGTAGCGGGTGACCAGGGGCTGGTCGAGGCCGAGTTCGGTGCGCAGCGCGGCGTACTCGGAGGGCGCCCGGCCGGCGCCGAGGATGTCGACGGCCGGGTCGCCGGGCAGCAGGACCACCAGGGAGAAGACCCCGATGCTCGCGATGAACAGCACGCCGAGGAGTTCCAGCAGCCGTAGGGCCGGTCGGCGCAGCGCGGCGAAACTCATGGTTCCTCCAGATCTGGGCCCGGCGGTGCCGCCGGGCCCGGGGCCGCGGGGGTCACTTGCCGATCCATGCCTCGCCGAAGAGCGCCATGTACTCGTCGGTCGGCACGATGCCGTGCACGTTCTCGCCCCAGGCGGTGAACGCGGCGCTGGCGCCGAGGTTGATGAGGGGGACGTCCTCGTTGAACAGGGTCTGGATGTCGTCGAGGACCCGCTGGGTCTCCGCCTCGTCGGTCGCTCCCTGGAGCTCGACGAGCAGTTGGTCCATCTTCGGGTTGGCGTAGCCGCCGGGGTTGCCGTAGCTCTTGGAGTTCAGGACGCTCTGCAGGCGGTGGTAGGGGTCGCTCTCGGAGACGCTGGCCGCGCCGCGGCTGATGTCGAAGTCGTGCTCCACGTAGGTCTTCGAGGTCCGGTCGGCGATGGAGGAGACGAGGTCCAGCTCCACCTTGAAGCCGACCCGTTCGAGCATCGCCTTGGTGACGACCGCCTTGGCCCGGGAGACGGGGTCGGTGCCGTCCATGTAGGTGACGGTGCCGTCGTAGCCGTCCTTCTTGGCTTCGGCGAGGAGCTTCTTCGACTGGTCGAGGTCGATGCCGATCGGCTTCACGTCGGAGTGCCAGCGGGACTCGGGCGGGAAGATCTCCTGGCCGGGCAGTCCCTTGCCGTCGTAGGCGCGTTCGGTGTCGAGGGCGGGGTCGAGGGCCAGAGCCATGGCTTTGCGCACCCTGAGGTCGGCGCCGGGCCGGCCCTCGCGGGTGTTGACGACGACCATGTTGCCGAGGCCGGTCAGGGTCAGTTCGCCCGGGTGGCCCGCCTTGACGGCGTCGTCGACCACGTCCGGGCTGCGCATGTACACGACGTCGGCGGTGCCGTCGTCGAGTGCCTCGAGCTTGGCGCGGTCGGACTGCGGCCAGGTGAAGCGCAGCGCGTCGAGGTACGGCTCGCCCTTCCAGTAGTTCTTGTTCGCCTTGAGGACCATCTCCTCCTGGGGTTTGTACGTGCCCAGGGTGAAGGCGCCGGCGCCGATGGGTTCGAACTTCTTCCCGGCGTGGGCGGCGGGCGCCACGATCATGCCGGGGGCCTGGGCGAGCATGGCGGGGAAGGTGGCCCAGGAGTTGCGGAGGGTGAAGACGACGGTGGAGTCGTCGGTGGCGTCCATCTTCGCGAGGTTCGGGGCGAGCAGGGCCGTGTCGGCGCCCTTGTTCTCCTGGTACCACTTGATGCTGCCGATCACGGCCTCGGCGTCGAGCGGGGTGCCGTCGGAGAACTCGACGCCGTCGCGCAGGGTGAGGGTCCAGGTCTTGGCGTCGTCACTGGAGCGCAGGGACTTCGCCAGCCAGGGCTCGTACTTGTGGGCGGCGGTGTCGTAGCGCATGAGGACGTCGTAGACGGCGGCGAGCGCGGAGCCGCCGGAGGCGCCCGTGGCGTAGGTGGCGGCGGGGCTGAGGCTGCGGGCCTCGGCGTAGTCGGCGAAGTGCAGGGTGCCGCCGCGGACGGGCTTGCCGCCTGCGGGCTGCTCGCCGACGCTGCCGAAGGTGTAGCGACCGCGTTCGGCCTTCTGCTGCGTGCCGCTGTCGCTGCCCCCGTCGTCCGGTGAGACGCAAGCGGAGGTGAGCATCGCCGCGGCGGCCAGGGCTGCGGCGAGTCGGGCTCGGGCCCCTAGTGCTCGCTTCATGTGTTCCTCCAGTAGTCCGGTGGGGGGAGCGGTGGCGGTCCGGAGCCGGATCGGGTGGGTGGACGCTACGGCCGGCGAAATCCGGCCGACGTGACGCATCCCACTCACCGGGAGCCGGGTGGGAGGGGCCCGGCGCGGGTGGGGTGGCCGTTCGGTGTCCGGACGTGCCGTGGGACGGTGTCCCAGTGACCGGAACCGGCTGGGGAGCGATCCCCGGTCCGCGCCGAAACTGACCCCGACCGCGATCCCAGTGAGGTTCCCGACGCACCAGGAGTCCCGATGCCCAGCGACACGGATCACCGCTCTGCCGCCCTCGCCCGCGTGGCCGCGCTCACCGGCCCGGGCGGCCGGTTCGAGCTCGCCGAAGAGGACGTGCTGGGCACCCGGCTGCCTGTCTTCGCCCACCGGCAGCGGGCTCTGCACGAGGTGTTGCACACGTCCGTCGCGCACGCCGACCGCGACTACATCGTCACCGCGGACCGCCGGATCACCTTCGCAGGTCACGCCGCCCAGGTGGCCTCGCTGGCCCGGGTGCTGCGCGAGGAGTACGGCATCACCAAGGGGGACCGGGTGGCCATCGCTGCCGCGAACTCCCCGGAGTGGATCCAGACCTTCTGGGCCACGGTCTCGATCGGGGCGGTGGCGGTCGGCTTCAACGCCTGGTGGTCACCGCGCGAGATGGCCCACGGGGTGGACAACGCCGAGCCGTCGCTGGTGGTGGCCGACGCCAGACAGTCCGTGAAGCTGGCCGACTGCGGGGTCCCGGTGGTGTCCCTGGAGGACGATGTGAGCCGCTTCGTCGTGGCCCACCACGACGCGCCGCTGCCCTCCGCCGACGTCGCCGAGGATGATCCCGCCGTCATCCTCTACACCTCGGGCACCTCGGGCCGTCCCAAGGGCGCCGTGCACACCCACCGCAACCTGCTGGCGGTCGTGGAGTACCACCGGCTGAACGACGCCCTTCTGAGCGAGTTCGGCGACCCGCTGGCCCCGGAGGACCGCGTCTACCTGCTCACCCTGCCGCTCTTCCACATCGCCAGCCTGCACAATCTGGCCGTTCCGCGGCTCGCCACGGGCAGCAGGGTCGCGCTGCACCAGGGCGCGTTCGACGTCGACGCGGTGCTGGGCATGGTCGAGCGGGAACGCGTCACCAACTGGGGCGCGGTGCCCACGATGGCGCACCGGCTGCTCGAACACGGCGGGGCGGACCGGTACGACACGTCGTCGCTGACGGCGTTCTCGTTGGCCTCGGCCCCGTCCACGACGGCGTTCAAGGAGCGGCTGCGGCACGAGCTGCCGTTCGCGAAGGACTCGCTCGTGGACAGCTACGGGCTGACCGAGTCCTGCACGGCCATCGCGGCCGCGAACCCGCAGGAGCTGGCGGCCGCCCCCGGCACCCTGGGCCGGCCCGTGACCGGCGTCCGGCTGGAGATCCGCGACCCCGCCGGCGAGGTACTCGGCGAGGGCGAGGAGGGCGAGGTGTGGGTGCGCAGCATGTACAACATGCTGGGCTACTGGCGCGACCCCGGGGCCACCGCCGACACCATCGGCGCGGACCGCTGGCTGCGCACCGGGGACCTGGGGTGCCTGCGCGAGGGCCGGCTGTTCCTCGTCAGCCGCCGCTCGGACCTGATCATCCGGGGCGGCGAGAACATCTACCCGGCCGAGATCGAGACGGTGCTCGTCGAGCACCCGGACGTGTCGGAGTGCCTGGTCATCGGGGTGCCGCACCCCGATCTGGGCCAAGAGGTGGCCGCCGTCGTGGTGCTCCGGCCGGGGTCGGCGGTCACGGAGGAGGCGCTGCGGGAGTACGCGGCGAACGAACTGGCCTACTTCAAGGTGCCGCGGCGCTGGCGGCTGACCACCGAGGCGCTGCCGCGCAACGCGACCGGCAAGGTGATCCGGCACTCGGTACGGCTCTGAGGGCCGGGGGGGACCGGCGGGGGCGGGCCCCCGGGGCGCGC
>NZ_JBHXNW010000076.1:24592-44306 GCF_042717365.1 Streptomyces sp. NPDC058534 | reverse complement strand
CCGGTCAGTTCCTGGCTCAACCCGGCCCAGATGCCCACCCGCTCCAGCAGAACCCGCGGCCCGACCCGCTCACCCGTCGCCTCCAGAACACCGGAATAGGCGGTACACGTAGCGGTCGCCACCAGCCTGCTCACACCCCACCACCCCCAACCCCAGACACCATTTCAGGGGCAGGAGCAGGAGCAGGAGGGGCAGGGTGTTCGATGCGGTGGCCGGCTTCGGCCAGCAGGCGGCGGCGTGCCTCGCGTGAGCGCATACCGCACATCCGGCCCGCGAAGGCCGCCACGCCAGAAGCAGACCCCCGCAACTCCGCCTCCCGCACCGCCGACGACGACCCCTGCCCGCTGGTCCCCGACACACGCACATACAACGCCTCGCGACGACCACCGCCGTCCCCACCACCGGTCAGCGCATCCAACGCCTCAACGGAGAACCGGCGTTCCCTGCCCACCCACACCACCGGGACCCTGCCCTCGGTCGCCCACAACCGCAGCGTGCCCGGATGCACACCCACCCGACGCGCGGCCACCGACAACCGAAGAAGCTCCATGCCCGACAACCTACGGACCCCACACCACCAGCCCACCAGAATCAGCAGAAAACGCATTCAATCGGAGGAAACCTGGCCCGAAACCCTGCCGATCAACCACACATCTGATAATTAGCGATACTCGGCCTGTTTAAGCGAAAGCCCCAACAGTTGAAGACCCTTCCCATCAAGCCGGCGGCATTCGGCGAGCAGGTACCTCAAAGACCAGTTCGAGACCGTCCTCCTCATCCCACTGCTCTCCGACCTCAACGAAGCCGAAGCCCCAGATCGTGGCCAGGGATGCCACGTTGTCGGGGCTGATCGTCGCCCGCACGGTGGTGACCGCGATTTCGGCTGCTGCCCGGCGAAGCAACTCGATCAACGCGGACCGGGCGTATCCCTGGCGACGGAAGTCGGGAGCGACGGAGTAGCCGATCTCGACCATGCCGGCGTCATCGGGCGGCCCGTGAAATCCGGCATGCCCGACGACGAGGCCGTCCTCGCCGACGACCGCTTGCCGCACCATCCACCGCGCACGGCCGCGATCGGCGGCCATCTGGTCGAGCCGGAACTGCCACAGCCACCGTGCTCTGTCGGTCAGGAAGTACTCGGTCAGTGAAACCCCGGCCATCCTGCTGGCTCCGGAAAGGTCTCCATCGAGCAAAGCGGACATCGCCCCGCCGGACAGCTCAACAAAACGGACACGCTTCGGACTCCGCGCGAGCGGCCTCTGATGATCGGCTTCATCTGCCACCTGCGGATGCTCGCCGACTCACCCGAAGGGTGTCCACCGATTTCGAAGCGGCCCGGCAAGCGGGTACGCGGCATCCACCACCGAAACCCCACCCCGGTGCACGTTCCCTGGCACTGAAGCAACGAGGTCTCCGATTGACATGCAGCCCGTTGGGTGCCTAACGTGAAAGGCAGCTAACAGGCTGCATGTCAGAGGGGCGGAGATGGACGAGGTCTTCAAGGCGCTGGGTGACCGGAACCGGCGGCGGCTGCTGGATCGGCTGAACGGGCGCAACGGGCAGAGTCTGCGGGAGTTGTGTGCCGGGCTGGACATGGCGCGGCAGTCGGTCAGCAAGCATCTGGCGGTGTTGGAGGCCGCCAACCTGGTCACCACCGTGCGGCGGGGCCGGGAGAAGCTGCACTACCTCAACGCCGAGCCGATCAACGCCATCGCCGAACGCTGGATCAGCCGCTACGACCAGGAGCGGGTGCACGCACTCGCCGACCTCAAGCACGTACTGGAGAGCAACGCCATGGACAGCAACGCGTTCGTGTACACGACCTACATCAGGACCACGCCCGAGCGGCTGTGGCAGGGCCTGACCGATCCGGAGTTCACCCGCCGCTACTGGGGGGTGGAGTTCGGCACCGACTGGGCGGCCGGGGCGCCCATGGTCTGGAAGGAGCGGGGCGCGGCCACCGAGGACCCCGAGCAGGTCGTGCTCGAGTCCGATCCCTACCGGCGGCTCGCCTACACCTGGCACACCTTCACGCCCGGGTGGGCCCGGGCCAACGGCATCGACGACGAGACGCTGGCCAAGCTCACCGCCGAGCGGCGGTCGAAGGTCGCCTTCGAGATCGAGGATCTCGGCGAGAGCGGGACGGTCAGGCTGACCGTCGTGCACGACGGGTTCGAGCCCGGCAGCACCGTGCGCGAGATGATCCAGCACGGGTGGCCCGCCCTCGTCTCCGGGCTCAAGACTCTGCTGGAGACCGGGGACACGCTCCCCCAGCCCCAGTAGGTCAGCGGTGCAGCGCGGTCGCCCGTCCCATGCGCGTGAGCTTCTCGGGGTTGCGCACCGCGTAGAGGCCGGAGATGCGGCCGTCGTCGAAGCGCACCGCCATCACCGTGTCCAGCTCGCCGTCGAGGCGGATGACCAGGGCCGGGTGGCCGTTGACCTGGGCGGGGTCCATCGACATCTCGGCGGGCAGCTTGACCAGGCCGCCGAGCATCAGGCGGGCCACCTTGTCGGCACCCGTGACGGGCCGCAGGATCGCCTGCTTGATGCCGCCGCCGTCGCCCAGCAGGACGACGTCCGGGGCGAGGATGTCGAGCAGGCCCTGGAGGTCTCCCGTCCGCACGGCCCGCTGGAACGCGTCGAGCGCGTCCCGGCTCTCGGTCCGGGAGACGACGCCGCGCGGCCGGCGGGCCGCGACGTGGGCGCGGGCCCGGTGCGCGGTCTGGCGGACGGCGGCCGGGGTCTTGTCGACGGCCTCGGCGATCTCGTCGTACTCCAGGTCGAACACCTCGCGCAGCACGAACACCGCCCGCTCGGTCGGCGTGAGCGTCTCCATGACCAGCATCATCGCCATCGAGACACTGTCGGCCAGTTCCACGTCCTCGGCCACGTCGGGCGTGGTGAGCAACGGCTCGGGCAGCCACTCGCCGACGTAGGACTCCTTGCGGCGGCCGAGCGTGCGCAGCCGGGTCAGTGCCTGGCGCGTGGTGATCCGGACCAGGTAGGCGCGCCGGTCGCGCACCGAGTCGAGATCGACTCCCGCCCAGCGCAACCAGGTCTCCTGGAGGACGTCCTCGGCGTCGGCGGCCGAGCCGAGCATCTCGTAGGCGACGGTGAAGAGGAGGTTGCGATGGGCGACGAAGGCCTCGGTGGCGGGGTCCGTGCGTCCGCCCCCGGCGCCCGCCCCGGTCGTCGTGTCCTGTTCGTGGCTGCCGTACTCGCTCATGACCAGCTGCTCCCGCTCGTTCGCCTTCGACGGTGTCACGCGCACAGGACGCCGGCCACCGCCGTTCTGTGACATCCCCCGCCGGTGCTCCACGTCACACCGGCGCCCCGTCACAGGGTCCGGGGCGTCGGCGTCTTGTGTGCGTCAACGCGGCACCGAGAGTGAGGACGGGGTCATGGAAACCCGATTCAACCTGTTCGAGAACGAGATCGGCGGCCGGTTCGCCAAGCGGTTCGCGGGCATCGCCCTGGTGCTCCAGCAGTCGTCGCTGCCGAAGTCCACGCAGGAGCTGATCGCGCTGCGGGCCAGTCAGATCAACGGCTGCGGACACTGCATCGACATGCACACCAAGGAGGCCACGGCCGCCGGGGAGAGCGCGGTCCGGCTCCACCTGGTCGCCGCCTGGCGCGAGTCCACCGTGTTCACCGAGGCCGAGCAGGCCGCCCTGGCACTCGCCGAGGAGGGCACCCGGCTCGCCGACGCCCACCAGGGCGTGTCCGACGAGACCTGGGCCCAGGTGCGCAAGCACTACGACGACGATCAGGTCGCCACTCTGGTCTGCCTGGTCGCCATGATCAACGCGGCCAACCGGCTCGCCGTGATCACGCACCAGGCGGGGGGCTCCTACGAGGCCGGCGTGTTCGACGCGGCCTTCGACTGAGAGGGGCCGGACCGCGGCGCTGCTCCCCGGCCGAAAACCGGTGGAGCGGCGCCGCCGTGCGCAACTACCCTCCTGCCGGACCGAGTCGTCTGGTGAAGCTGGAGAAGGGCGGGCCGTTGTACATCGCGTGAGACACCCCGAGTGCTGATCTGTCGCGCGTCGCGCGCCTGTGCGCCGTGCTGCTTTCCGCTGCGGACTTCTCACACTGAAACCGGTGTACTTCTGTGCTCAACAACTGGGTCGTCATGCCCACCTGCCTGCCGCTCGTCCTCCGTCGCTGCCATGCATGCGGGGGCGGGCGTTTCCGGGCGAACGGCAGGTTCCGCGCCAACGCCCATCACAAGCTCATCGACGCCTGGCTCCTCGTGCTCTGCACCACCTGCGGGGACACCGCGAGGCTCACGGTCTTCGAGCGCACGCGCGTGCGCTCGGTACGGCCCGAGCTGCTGGACCGGCTGCACGACAACGACCCCGCCCTGGCGGCGGAGTTGCTGCAGGATCCGGGCGTCCTGCGCCGTAATCGCGTCGCCCTCGACTGGGAGGGCGCCTGGCGCCTCGACACCGGCGGGTCGGATCACCTGGACCGCGAGGTGATCGACGTCTCGGTCCGCTTCGCGGCGCGGATCCCCGTCCGGCCGGTGCGGCTGATCGCCGAAGGGTGCGGTCTCTCCCGGGCCGAGGTCGAAAGGCTGGCCGCGGAGGGGAAGGTCGTCTCGGCGGTCCGGCTGGGCGCCAGGCTCACGGGCGACTTCACCTTCACGCTCAAGCGCTGAGGCTGCTGAGGCTGCTGAGGCTGCTGAGGCCACTGAGGCGCTGAGGCCCCCGACAGCCGCGCCGAGACCCGGTCACGATTGAGTCTCGGCGCGGCACCACCCCTTGCCCCAAGCCCCTGTAATCGTTTCCAATCCTCCGTGTAATCGATTCCACGAGGAGGTGGAAACGGCGATGGCGAGCATCAAGGACGTCGCCGCCGAGGCGGGCGTCTCCGTCGCGACGGTCTCGCGCGCGCTCAACGGCCACCCGTCGGTCAGCGCGGCCGCACGCCGGCGCGTACTGGCCGCCGTCGAGACGCTGGGCTACCGCCCGAACGCCCTCGCCCGGTCGCTGCGCACCGACCAGACCCGCACCCTCGGCCTGGTCATCAGCGACGTGATGAACCCGTACTTCACCGAACTGGCCCGCTCCGTCGAGGAGGAGGCCCGCGCGCTCGGCTACAGCGTCATCATCGGCAACGCCGACGAGCGGCCCGATCTTCAGGATCACCACGTGACGACCCTGCTGGACCGCCGGATCGACGGGCTCCTCGTCTCCCCCACCGACGGCGGCTCCCCGCACATGCTGGCCGCCGCGCGGGCCGGGACGCCGATGGTCTTCGTCGACCGGTGGATCCCGGGCGTGGACGTCCCCGTCGTCAGGTCGGACGGGCGGGCCGCCGTACGGGATCTCGTCGCCCATCTGCACGGGCTCGGGCACCGGCGGCTCGCCATCATCGCCGGGCCCGCCGCCACCACGACCGGGCGGGAGCGTGTCGACGCGTTCCGTGAAGCGCTCGGCGCGTACGGGCTCCCCCTCCCCGGCGCCTACATCGGGCAGGGCGACTTCCAGGCCGACAGCGGGCGCCGGGTCACCGAGGGCTTCCTCGACCTGCCCGAGCCGCCCGAGGTCGTCTTCGCCGCCGACAACCTGATGGCGCTCGGCGCGCTGGACGCCGTACGCGCGCGGGGTCTTCGGGTCCCCGAGGACATCGCGCTCGCCGCGTTCGACGACATCCCGTGGTTCGTGCACACCGATCCGCCGGTCACCGCGATCGCCCAGCCCACGGGTGACCTCGGGCGGGCCGCCGTCCGCGCGCTCGTCGACCGGATCGAGGGGCGGGCCGGCGAGTCCGTCACCCTCCCCGCGCGGCTCGTCGTCCGCCGCTCCTGCGGTGAGGCGGCGGCCCCGCAACCCCCGTCCCCGTCCCCGTCCCCCGTACGAAGGAGTACGCCGTGAGCAGCCGCAGTCCGGACGAGTTGCTGCGCATCGAGGGCATCCGCAAGACCTTCCCCGGCGTGGTCGCGCTCGACAGCGTCGACTTCGACCTGCGCCGGGGCGAGGTGCATGTGCTCCTCGGTGAGAACGGCGCGGGCAAGAGCACCCTCATCAAGATGCTCTCCGGCGCCTACACCCCCGACGCCGGGCGGATCCTGGCCGGTGGCGAGGAGGTGCGCATCCACGGTGCGCAGGACTCCGAGCGGCTCGGGATCGCCACCATCTACCAGGAGTTCAACCTCGTCCCCGATCTGACGGTCGCCGAGAACATCTTCCTGGGACGCCAGCCGCGCCGGCTCGGGATGATCGACCGGAAGAAGATGGACGCCGATGCCGAAGTGCTGCTGAAGCGGGTCGGCCTGAGCGTGTCGCCCCGCGCGCGCGTGCGTGAACTCGGCATCGCGCGGCTCCAGATGGTCGAGATCGCCAAGGCGCTCAGCCTGAACGCGCGCGTGCTCATCATGGACGAGCCGACCGCCGTACTGACCTCCGAGGAGGTCGAGAAGCTGTTCGCCATCGTGCGGCGGCTGCGCGAGGACGGCGTCGGGATCGTGTTCATCACGCATCACCTGGAGGAGATCGCCGCCCTCGGCGACCGCGTCACCGTCATCCGGGACGGGCGGAGTGTCGGCCAGGTGCCCGCCGCCACGCCCGAGGACGAGCTGGTCCGGCTCATGGTCGGGCGGTCGATCGCGCAGCAGTACCCGCGCGAACGCTCCGCCGCCGGTGCGGCGTTGCTCAAGGTGGAGGGGCTGACCCGGGACGGTGTCTTCCACGACGTCGGCTTCGAGGTGCGGGCCGGTGAGGTCGTCGGCATCGCGGGCCTCGTCGGCGCCGGGCGGACCGAGGTCGTGCGTGCGGTGTTCGGGGCGGACCCCTACGACGCCGGGACCGTGCACGTCGCGGGCGCCCCGCTGCGGCGGCACGACGTGAACGCCGCCATGGCCGCCGGGATCGGGCTGGTGCCCGAGGACCGCAAGGGTCAGGGGCTCGTCCTGGACGCGTCCGTCGAGGAGAACCTCGGGCTCGTCACCCTGAAAACCACCTCCCGCGCGGGGCTAGTCGACCTCAAGGGCCAGCACGCGTCGGCGGAGCGGATCGCCGGGCAGCTCGGGGTGCGGATGGCCGGTCTTGGCCAGCACGTGCGCACCCTCTCCGGCGGCAACCAGCAGAAGGTCGTCATCGGCAGGTGGCTGCTGGCGAACACCAAGGTGCTCATCCTCGACGAGCCGACGCGCGGCATCGACGTCGGCGCCAAGGTCGAGATCTACCAGCTCGTCAACGAACTGACGGCCGCCGGTGCCGCCGTGCTCATGATCTCCAGCGATCTGCCCGAGGTACTGGGCATGAGCGATCGCGTGGTGGTCATGGCGCAGGGCCGCGTCGCCGGGGAACTGCCCGCCGGACAGGCCACGCAGGACGCCGTGATGGCGCTCGCCGTCGGTACGCCCCACAGCGACTCCCCCGACAGCATCTCCCCCCACAGCGACTCTCCCGACAGCGACTCCCCGCACAGCGACTCCCCCCACAGCAACGGAACGGAGGCCTCCGGTGGCCACTGACACGCTCAAGAGCAAGCCGGGCGCGCAGGGCGCCCCGGGCGGTGTGCGCCGCCTGCTGCTGGAGAACGGCGCGCTGACCGCGCTGATCGTCCTCGTCGTCGGCATGTCGGCGCTCTCCGGGGACTTCCTGACCGCCGACAACCTGCTCAACGTCGGCGTCCAGGCGGCCGTGACGGCGATCCTCGCCTTCGGTGTCACCTTCGTCATCGTCTCGGCGGGCATCGACCTGTCGGTCGGCTCGGTCGCCGCCCTTTCGGCCACCGTGCTGGCCTGGAGCGCCACCGAGGCCGGGATACCGGTCGCGCTCGCGGTGCTGCTGTCCGTCGCGACGGGCATCGCCTGCGGTCTGGTGAACGGTTTCCTCATCTCGTACGGGAAGCTGCCGCCGTTCATCGCGACGCTCGCCATGCTGTCGGTCGGGCGCGGTCTGTCGCTGGTCATCTCGCAGGGCTCGCCCATCGCCTTCCCGGACTCCGTCTCGCATCTCGGTGACACGCTCGGCGGGTGGCTGCCCGTGCCGGTGCTGGTGATGATCGTGATGGGGCTGATCACCGCGTTCGTCCTCGGGCGGACCTACATCGGCCGCTCCATGTACGCCATCGGCGGCAACGAGGAGGCCGCGCGACTGTCCGGGCTGCGGGTGAAGCGGCAGAAGCTCGCCATCTACGCCTTCTCCGGCCTGTTCGCCGCCGCCGCGGGCATCGTGCTCGCCTCCCGGCTCTCCTCCGCGCAGCCGCAGGCCGCGCAGGGCTACGAACTGGACGCCATCGCCGCCGTCGTCATCGGCGGTGCGTCGCTCGCGGGCGGCACCGGCAAGGCGTCCGGCACGCTGATCGGCGCGCTGATCCTCGCGGTGCTGCGCAACGGCCTCAACCTGCTGTCCGTCTCCGCGTTCTGGCAGCAGGTCGTCATCGGTGTCGTCATCGCACTGGCGGTGCTCCTGGACACCCTGCGGCGCAAGGCCGGCGCGACCACGCCGGCGGCCGGGACGTCCGGCGGCGGGAACCGGGGCAAGCAGGCACTCACGTACGTCATCGCGGCGGTCGTCGCCGTCGCCGTGGTCGGCGCGACCTCGCTGCTGCACAACGGCTCCTCGGGCGGCAAGACGCAGAAGGTCGGCCTGTCGCTGTCGACGCTCAACAACCCGTTCTTCGTCCAGATCCGGGACGGAGCGGAGGAGCAGGCGAAGAAGATGGGCGTGGACCTGACCGTCACGGACGCACAGAACGACGCCTCCCAGCAGGCGAACCAGTTGCAGAACTTCACCAGCGAGGGCCTGTCCTCGATCATCGTCAACCCGGTGGACTCGGACGCCGCGGGCCCCTCGGTGCGCTCGGCGAACAAGGACGACATCCCCGTCATCGCCGTGGACCGCGGCGTCAACGACGCCGAGACCGCCGCGCTGGTCGCCTCCGACAACGTCGAGGGCGGTGAGCTGGGCGCCAAGGCCCTCGCCGAGAAGCTCGGCGGCAGGGGCACGATCGCCATCCTCCAGGGCCAGGCCGGCACCTCCGCCAGCCGTGAGCGCGGGGCGGGCTTCGCGGCCGGCCTCAAGGAGTACCCGGGCATCAAGGTGGTCGCCAAGCAGCCCGCGGACTTCGACCGCACCAAGGGCCTGGACGTGATGACCAACCTGCTCCAGGCGCACCCGGACATCGACGGCGTCTTCGCGGAGAACGACGAGATGGCGCTCGGCGCGATCAAGGCGCTGGGTTCCAAGGCCGGGAAGTCGGTCCAGGTCGTCGGGTTCGACGGCACCCCGGACGGGCTGAAGGCGGTCCAGGAGGGCACGTTGTTCGCGTCCGTCGCGCAGCAGCCGAAGGAACTGGGCAGGATCGCCGTACAGAACGCGCTGCGGGCGGCCGAGGACAAGAAGGTGGAGCAGACGGTGAAGGTGCCCGTGAAGGTGGTCACCAAGGAGAACGTGGCCGGCTTCGAGGGCTGACACGGGCGCGGCCCGGGACTCGAATTCACTCGATCGGAGAACGATTGATGTACGACTACGACCTCCTGGTCGTGGGATCGGCCAACGCCGACCTCGTGATCGGCGTGGAACGGCGGCCGGGCGCCGGGGAGACGGTGCTCGGCTCCGACCTGACCGTCCACCCGGGAGGCAAGGGCGGGAACCAGGCGGTGGCCGCCGCCCGGCTCGGCGCCCGTACGGCCCTGCTGGCCCGGGTCGGCGACGACGGCCACGGCCGGCTGCTCCTCGACTCGCAGCGCGCGGCCGGTGTCGACACGGTCGGCGTCTTGGTGGGCGGTGCCCCGACCGGCGTCGCGCTGATCACCGTCGACCCCTCGGGGGACAACAGCATCGTGGTCTCGCCGGGCGCCAACGGGCGGCTGACGCCGGGCGACGTCCGCGCGGCCGGCAGCCTCTTCCACGCCTCCCGGGTGGTCTCCACGCAGTTGGAGATTCCCCTGGAGACGGTCGTGGAGGTGGTCCGGAGTCTGGCCCCTGACAGCCGCTTCGTGCTGAACCCGTCGCCGCCGCGCCCGCTTCCGCCGGAGGTGCTGGCGGCCTGCGACCCGCTGATCGTCAACGAGCACGAGGCGAAGGTGATCCTCGGCGACGCCCTGGTCAGCGAGCGCCCAGAGGACTGGGCCCGCATCCTGCTGGCCAAGGGCCCGCGTTCGGTGGTCGTGACCCTGGGCGCCGAGGGCGCGCTGGTGGCGTCGGGCGCGGGCGTCTCCCGGGTGCCGTCGGTGAAGGTGGACGCCGTGGACACGACGGGCGCGGGCGACGCGTTCACCGCGGCGCTGGCCTGGCGGCTCGGCACCGGCGACTCGCTCGCCGAGGCGGCGGCGTACGCGGCCCGGGTGGGCGCGGCGGCGGTCACGAAGGCGGGGGCGCAGGAGTCGTACCCGACGGCGGCGGAGGCCGAGGCACTGTGAAGAAGGCAGGGATACTCAACCGCCACCTCGCGGGCGCGCTCGCCGAACTCGGGCACGGTGACGGGGTCCTGGTGTGCGACGCGGGCATGCCCGTCCCGGACGGCCCGCGCGTCGTCGACCTGGCCTTCCGCGCCGGGGTGCCGTCCTTCAGGGAGGTGCTGGACGGCCTGCTCGCCGAGCTGGTCGTGGAGGGCGCGGTGGCGGCGACGGAGCTGCGGGAGGCCAACGCGGACGCCGCCGCGCTGCTCGACGGCCACTTCCCCGGTCTCACGCTCGTCCCGCACGAGCGGCTCAAGGAGCTGTCGGCGGGTGCGCGTCTGATCGTCCGCACCGGCGAGGCCCGACCGTACGCGAACGTGCTGCTGCGGTGCGGGGTCTTCTTCTGACTCCGTGCCGGCGGAGACTTTGAGAGGGCCCGGTCGCGACCGGGCCCTCTCGGGTTTCCCCTCCCCTTCAGAACCCCACGGATCCCCCCCCGGGTCCCCCCACAGGGGTTCTGATGCCAAGTACGACCCGCGGGACGCCGGAACGGTTGCACGGGTTGCGGAAGATTCTTCCCCCCGTCCCGACCGCTTCGGTGCTGTCCGGGAGTCATCGTCTCGCCTCCCAAGGCCCTGAACTGGTGCTTCGTAGTTGCCTCATAGAATCTTCCGACCGATGAGTGCAGGCCAGTTGCCGCGATGCGGTCAGACAGGACGGGGAGTTACGCCATGGGGTTGACCGATCTACCGACCAGCCAAGGTGCGAAGCCGGACCTGCGTGTCTCCGACGATGACCTGACCAAGCTTGCCGGTGACCTCGACGACATGCAGGACCACCTGGACAAGCAGGTCACGCGGATGGACAGGGTGGTGGATCGCATCGAGGCCGGCTGGCGTGGTCCGGCCGCGTCTGCCTACCGCGACTTCCACCGGGCGGCAGCCGAGGACGCCGTGCGAATCCGCGAAGTCATACGCCACCTCGAGCAGGCGGTGCGCCTGAGCAGAGACGGCTTCACCGAACGGGAGTTGGACGTGCTCACTGACCTCAAGCGCATCCAGGTCGACGTAAAGAGTGAGGTTGACAGGCTGTCAACACCGCACTCGGAGTCCCATCCAGACGCTGCACCGGCTCGTCATCGCAGCAACTTGGACTCGTTCTGAGAACCCGGATCCAGGTTTCAAACGCACACAGTCGCCGAGTACGGGGGAAAAATGCCAGACGAACGCCTTGCCGGGGATCACATAGCTGTCACCTTCGACACGCTTGGTGAGCTCGCCTTCGAGTTGGAGGACATCCTCAAGAAGCTGAACGAGAAATTGGATGACCTGTATGACCGTGTCGTCCCGGTCGTACTGTCCTGGGAGGGCGAAGCCCGTGAGGTCTTCGTCGACAAACTCGACGAATGGGAGCGTTCGGCCCAGGATCTGCAAGCAGCCCAGAAGTGGCTGCACGACATAGTGACGACCGGTCACACCAACTACACGGCAGCACACCGCGCCGTACTGCGCGGCTGGGGAGCGATCTGATGGCTACGCCCCCAGCCGCAGGCGGCTCACAGAACGGCACGGTCGATGTCACGCCGTCCGCTCTCTACGGCGTTTCGACCGGGATCGCCGACCAGCAAGATCTTCTGCACCGGGGCGCGAAGGCCTTTCTGGTCGAATTGGCGCGATACCCGGATGGCGGAGGCAGGGGAACCTCCGTCCAGGGCTTCACCAAGGCTTACAAGGAAGTCGCCGAACGCTTCCTCGAGGTGTGGGCCAAGGCGGTGGTCAGCGTGGGCGGTGCCGCGGTCGGTTTCACCACCACCGGAAACAACTACGCCGCGGCCGACGCCGCGACCAACCCATCGCCCACAGTCCAGCCTCAGCACCAGTCACCTCCCGTCGTCATTGACACCCCTCCTTCGTACGGCCCCGTCACGGACTTCAAGTGGGGGGACATCGACGGCGGCCAGGACTTCGTGCAGCGCGCCTTGGAAGGCGTGGAGGCCGTGGTCCTGACCGTACTGCGCCCTCTCCTGGAAGATGCCTGCCGCTGGGGCAAAGCGGCCGAGATCCTCCCGCTCCCGAATCACCACCGTGTGAACTCGGTGTCAGAGACCTGGCGCATGCCGCAGATCAATCTGTCGACCGTCGGCGGAATGCTGACGCACTTGATCGACAGCATCACTCAGCAGTCCAACAGCGAATGGTACGGCGCCATGCGTACTTTCTGCAGTACGTTGTGGGGCACTTCGGCTTGGGGCAAGGAAACGAACGGCTACAACTGGAAGAATGACAGTTTCGGCAGCCCTGGGGCGAACCACCCGGTTTTCGCCGTGCTCTTCGACACGTGCGAGGTGATGGTGGATGCCCTCTATCACTTCGCGAAGGCCGCCGAGGACGTTCGCGAAGACCTGCATCGGATCTACCGAAAGGCAGTCATCGACACTCTGCCTCAGATCGACGTGAGCGACGGCGTCGACCTCAAGGACGTCAAGAACCTGGGTAAAGGCTTGTTGAACCTTGGCAAGGGCTTGGTCACCGATCTGTCGTCCGGAATTGTCCTGAACCTTGACGAACAGGCCATGAATGACGCGGTCACTGCATACAACAACCGGATCAACCGTCAGACACAACGCATCAAGGACCTGACGGGCGCTCTGGATGAAGCCTTCAAGAGCGCTCCCTCCTTCAGGGCAGAAGAAGCCCGAGCCGAAGCTTTCGGTGCGCGCGCGCTGACAGACTTCAAGAGCGACCCGCTCTATACCGTCCCAGGAGATGACGAATCGAGGCACAAATACCCTGTCGACTTGGCCAGTCAGGAGGGCGTGTCGGGCTCCCACGTCATCGACAAGCACGTGGGCAAGACAGACGGGCAGTTGGAGCAGCGGCTTCGAGACCAGTCAAGACTCTACCCAGACGGGGTTACCAGACCCATTGCGGTGTCCACCTTCAATAACCTCGGTGAAGCACAGCGCTACACGCAGGCAGTCCTCGATGATCCCGACAATCAGCGCAAGATCGACAGGTGGCTGAGCAGAAACCCGACACAGCCCAACCAGACAAGAAACATCGGCCTCGACTTCAATCATCCCGTTGGTCGCTCCTGGGCACGCGGAGATACGCAGGCACATGACTCCGATAAGGTGTTGGTTACTCTTCGGCCGGTCCCCGGTGGCCACCCTCCGTACGTTGTACTTACCGCAATGCCCAGCGACACCCTTCCCAACTCGTGAAGAGGAATCCCGTGCCCCAGCAGGAACCCGCCGTCCAGGCCGACTCGTGGAAGTCGGCGGTAAGCGACCTGTTCGGTGGTGGTTGGACGTTTGCGCAGGTCGGGCCGAGGTGTCATGACGACTGGCGCCGTGACGTGGCCGCCGTCATGGCCCTCAAGACCACCGACCCTCGAGGTTGGAGCTCGGTCAATTACGCGCCAGAGGTCGGCGAGAACCGCAGTGGCACGAACTCACCTTTTTTCCCCTGGCCCTCCGAAGAAATCGACAGATCCTTGCATGAGATCGGAATGAGATCGGCTGGTCAACTGCTGGTGGCACTGCAAGGAGACTCGTACCAGGCCGCCAACATTCCGGACTTCGACCAGCAGAGGGACAGACTCTGCAGGAGCTCTCGGGTCATCCTGTCGCGGTTCAGCACCCACAGTCGCTTTTTCACGAACGCGGCTGACGCCCACCGAAACCCTGATGCCGACCTCCTTAACCCCGACACGGAGTGGGATTGCCTTTCCGTGTACACCACTGATTGCGGCCTTGTCGCCGTGTCCGACACAGAAATCGGCGTCTTCTGGGCGTTCTGGGAAGACTGAAGGGACTCGACCTTGCGTACCCGTTCCGCCACCTATCCCGACCGCGAAACCGCTCAGTGGGCGACCCAGCAGGTCGTCAATGCCAACGAGCAGGTAATTCACCGCTGGCTGGCCCAATCCACACAGTCACGCCTGACCATCGAGGCGTCCTGGCCTTCGCGTACCGAGCCCGTGGGACGAGTGCTGCTGCAGTCGATGATGCTGGCCGGGCGGGAGCCGGTGGACGTACGCGCGGCCCGGGTGATCCTCAAGCGCGACGCGTCCCGCCCTCACGGCTTCACCGTCCACGCCACCTTCCCCTTCTACCTGTAGAGATCAGACCACCATGCCTCTGAGCTCCCTTGATCACGATCACCGCTACGGCGAGTTGGACCAGGTGATCCGCGCCTATATCGGGCAGGCGGCCGACGACACTCCAGAACAGGCCGGACCCGCTCTGACCGCCTATCTCCGCCACACCTGGCACGCACGGCCATGGACCCTGGCCATCGCCGAGCGACAGCTCCGCGATTACGCCGAGCACCCGCCTGGGAGGCTGCGGCTGAGCCTCGGCGAGTTCTACGCCATCCCCGACGTCGGCCTCGCCCACAACCAGGTTCAACAGTGGCTGCACTGCCTCGCCGATCACATCAGGCAAAGCATCGAGCAAGGCGATGTGCCACCCCCCGCCACCCCCGCCACCCACTGGGAGTGGCACGCCCGATTCCCGGAGACAGGACAGTTCCTGAGTGGCTGGCTCTCGCAGGACATGCCGGACGAATTCGCCGACCATGACGAAGCCGTCGACGACTACCGCTCCTCCACCGACCCCCAGCTAGTGGCGCGTCTCGTCGGTGAGCTGCGCGAGCTGTTGGCCCTCGGCCTGGACGAGTCCGGCTACGCCCTGGCCGTCGCCGAACTGGGCATGGAGATCGACCCGCCGCCGCCGTACAGCGCCGAAGCGTGGCTGACACTGGTCGCCGAGCGCCTCGCCACGCCACGAGCCGAGTACGGGCCGGGTCTCAAAAGAGACACTGCTTCCTGAAGACGGCCCGTACCTGGCCGGAATCTCCCACGGGACTAGCCGGCATGGTGCACGAACCGCTCCGCCGTCTCGGCGAGCACCTCGTGTCCGTCGCGTGCCCAGAGCGCCTCGTTGAACAGCTCGACCTCGATGGCGCCGGTGTACCCGGCCGCCTCCACGTAGCCCTTCCACTCCCGCATGTCGATCGCGCCGTCGCCGAGCTGGCCGCGGCCGTTCAGAACGCCCTCGGGCAGCGGCGTCGTCCAGTCGGCGAGCTGGAAGGTGTGGATGCGGCCGCCGGCCCCCGCCCGGGCGATCTGCTCGGGAGCCCGGTCGTCCCACCAGATGTGGTACGTGTCGACGGTGACGCCGACCTGGTGGGCGGGGAAGCGTTCGGCCAGGTCCAGGGCCTGGGTGAGGGTGGAGACCACGCAGCGGTCGGCAGCGTACATGGGGTGCAGCGGTTCGATGGCGAGGCGTACGCCGTGCCGCTCGGCGTAGGGGGCGAGTTCGGCGAGCGCGTCCGCGATGCGTTCGCGGGCGGCGCGCAGGTCCTTGTGGCCGGCCGGGAGGCCGCCGGAGACCAGGACGAGGGTGTCGGTGCCGAGGGCGGCGGCCTCGTCGACGGCACGGCGGTTGTCGGCCAGGGCCGCGGCGCGCTCGTCCGGGTCGACGGCCGTGAGGAAGCCGCCGCGGCACAGGGTGGTGACGGTCAGGCCCGCGTCGCGCACCAGCTTGGCGGCCGCCTCGACGCCGTACGCCTGGACCGGTTCGCGCCACAGGCCGACGTTGCCGATGCCCAGGTCGCGGCAGGCGGCGGTGAGTTCGGGCAGCGGGAGCTGTTTGACCGTCATCTGGTTGATGCTGAAGCGGGTCAGGTCGGGTTCGAGATCGGTGTCGCTCACTGGGTGACTCCGTACAGGTCGAGCAGGGTCCGCATGCGCTCCTCGGCCAGCTTCGGGTCCGGGAACAGGCCGAGGCGGTCCGCGAGTTCGTAGGCGCGGGCGAAGTGCGGCAGGGAGCGGGCCGACTGGAGGCCGCCGACCATCGTGAAGTGGCGCTGGTGGCCGGCCAGCCAGGCGAGCAGGACCACGCCCGTCTTGTAGTAGCGGGTGGGGGTCTGGAAGAGGTGGCGGGAGAGCTCGACGGTGGGGTCGAGGAGGGCGCGGAAGCCGTCCGTGTCGCCCGTGTCCAGGTGGCGGACCGCCTCGGCGGCCAGCGGGCCCAGCGGGTCGAAGATGCCGAGCAGGGCGTGGCTGAAGCCCTGCTCGTCGCCCGCGATCAGCTCCGGGTAGTTGAAGTCGTCGCCGGTGTAGCAGCGCACGCCCCGCGGGAGGCGGCGGCGCAGGTCGATCTCGCGCTGGGCGTCCAGGAGGGAGACCTTGATGCCGTCGACCTTGTCGGGGTGGGCGGCGATGACCTCCAGGAAGGTGTCCGTCGCCGTGTCGAGGTCGGGCGAGCCCCAGTAGCCCTCCAGGGCCGGGTCGAACATCGGGCCCAGCCAGTGCAGGACGACCGGCTCGGCGGACTGGCGCAGGAGGTGGCCGTACACCTCCAGATAGTCCTCGGGGCCTTGGGCGGCGGCGGCCAGGGCGCGGGAGGCCATGAGGATGGCCTGGGCGCCCGACTCCTCGACGAGCGCGAGCTGTTCCTCGTAGGCCGCCCGGACCTCGGCGAGGGTGCCGGTCGTGAGCTGGTCGGTGCCCACTCCGCACGCGATGCGGCCGCCGGTCGCCCTCGCCTCGGCGGCGGACCGGCGGATCAGCTCCGCCGCTCCGGCCCAGTCCAGGCCCATGCCGCGCTGGGCGGTGTCCATCGCCTCGGCGACGCCGAGCCCGTGGGACCACAGGTGGCGGCGGAAGGCAAGGGTGGCGTCCCAGTCGACGGCGGCGGGCCCGTCGGGGGTGGTGTCCGCGAACGGGTCGGCGACCACGTGCGCCGCCGAGAAGACCGTACGAGAGGTGAAAGCGCTTCCCGGGGCTTCCCGGGTGACGGCGAGCGGCTCGGTGCGCGGCTCGTAGGCGCGCAGGGTGCCGTCCGCGCCCGGCAGGTGGAGGGTCACAGCGAGATCTCCGGTACGTCGAGGCGGCGGCCCTCCGCCGAGGACCGCAGGCCCAGTTCGGCGAGCTGGACGCCGCGGGCGCCGGCCAGCAGGTCCCAGTGGTAGGGGGCGTCGGCGTAGACGTGCTTGAGGAACAGCTCCCACTGGGCCTTGAAGCCGTTGTCGAAGTCGCCGTTGTCCGGGACCTCCTGCCACTGGTCACGGAAGGCCTCGGTGGCGGGGATGTCCGGGTTCCAGACCGGCTTGGGGGTGGCGGAGCGGTGCTGGACGCGGCAGTTGCGCAGGCCCGCGACCGCCGAGCCCTCGGTGCCGTCGACCTGGAACTCGACCAGTTCGTCGCGGTTGACGCGCACCGCCCAGGAGGAGTTGATCTGCGCGATCGCGCCGCCGTCGAGTTCGAAGACGCCGTAGGCGGCGTCGTCGGCGGTGGCGTCGTAGGGCTTGCCCTTCTCGTCCCAGCGCTCGGGGATGTGGGTGGCCGTGAGGGCCTGCACGGACTTCACGCGGCCGAACAGCTCGTGCAGGACGTACTCCCAGTGCGGGAACATGTCGACGACGATGCCGCCGCCGTCCTCGGTGCGGTAGTTCCACGAGGGGCGCTGGGCCTCCTGCCAGTCGCCCTCGAAGACCCAGTAGCCGAACTCGCCGCGCACGGACAGGATGCGGCCGAAGAAGCCGCCGTCGATGAGGCGCTTGAGCTTGAGCAGACCGGGGAGGAAGAGCTTGTCCTGGACGACGCCGTGCCTGACGCCCTTCTCCCGGGCGAGGCGGGCGAGGTCGAGGGCTCCGTCCAGGCCGGTGGCGGTGGGCTTCTCGGTGTAGACGTGCTTGCCCGCGGCGATCGCCTTCTTGATCGCGTCCTCGCGGGCCGAGGTGACCTGGGCGTCGAAGTAGATCTCGACGCTGTCGTCGGCCAGGACCGCGTCCAGGTCCGTGGAGACGTGGTCGAGTCCGTGCCGTTCGGCGAGCGCCCTCAGCGCGTGCTCGCGGCGGCCGACCAGGACCGGCTCCGGCCACAGCACGGTGCCGTCGCCCAGGTCGAGGCCGCCCTGTTCGCGGAGGGCCAGGATGGAGCGGACGAGGTGCTGGCGGTAGCCCATGCGCCCGGTCACGCCGTTCATGGCGATACGCACCGTCTTGCGTGTCACGTTATTCCCTTCGTACGAGCCATGCAGCAAGCGCTTTCTACGTAGCACGAAGCTAGCCTGTGAACGGTGGTCTGGACAAGACCGCAGTCGGGGTGAGTTGTTCGAGGGGGCGAACGGCGGCGCGCGGTGGCCGTAAGGTCACCGGGGACGGCGTTCGGCACAGGCGCGATGCGGAGGACGAGGACATGACGGTGACACTGGCGGACGTGGCGGCCCGCGCCCAGGTCTCCCCCGCGACGGTGTCGCGCGTGCTGAACGGGAACTATCCGGTGGCCGCCACCACCCGGGAGCGGGTGCTGAAGGCGGTCGACGAGCTGGACTACGTGCTCAACGGCCCGGCGAGCGCCCTGGCCGCGGCCACGTCCGACCTGGTGGGAATCCTGGTCAACGACATCGCCGACCCCTTCTTCGGCATCATGGCCGGCGCCATCCAGTCCGAGATCGGCGGGCCGGGCGGCCGGGCGGGCGGCGAGCGGCTCGCGGTGGTCTGCAACACCGGCGGCTCCCCGGAGCGCGAGCTGACCTACCTCACCCTGCTGCAACGCCAGCGCGCGGCGGCCGTCGTGCTGACCGGCGGGGCGATGGAGGACGCGGCGCACCAGGCGGCGGTGGCGGCGAAGCTGCGCAAGCTGACGGAGGCCGGGACGCGGGTGGTGCTGTGCGGGCGCCCGCCGGCGCCGGAGACCGGGGCCATCGCGCTGACCTTCGACAACCGCGGGGGCGGCCGGGAACTGACCGAGCACCTGCTCGGGCTCGGGCACCGCCGGCTCGGCTACATCGCCGGCCCGCAGGAGCGGACCACGACCCGGCACCGGCTGGAGGGCCACCGCGCCGCGCTCGCCGCGCACGGCATCGAGGAGGACCCCCGCTGGACGGTCCACGGCCGCTACGACCGGCAGTCCGGTTACGAGGCGACGCTGGAACTCCTGCGCCGGGATCCGTCCCTGACGGCTGTCGTCGCCGCGAACGACTCCGTCGCGCTGGGCGCGTGCGCGGCGCTGCGCGACTCGGGGCTGCGGATCCCGGACGACGTGTCCGTGGCCGGCTTCGACGACCTGCCGTTCAGCATCGACGCGGTGCCGGCGCTGACGACGGTCCGGCTGCCGCTCGCGGAGGCGGGGGCGCGGGCGGGGCGGGTGGCGATGGGGCGGGAGGAGGCGCCGGCCGGGGGGATCACTACGGTGCGGGGGGAGTTGATGGTGCGGGGGTCCTCCGGGGTTCCTCGGGGGTAGGTGCCGTCGTTTGTTTGGCGCCGCGCGTTGGTGTGGGCCTCGGGGGGGGGGGGGGGGGCGGCCCCCCCCCCCCCGCGCCGCCGCCGCCCGAGCAGCGCGGGGCGG
>NZ_JBHXNW010000076.1:0-24582 GCF_042717365.1 Streptomyces sp. NPDC058534 | reverse complement strand
CTTCGGCCTGGACGGCCTCGTCCTCAAACGCCGGACGGGCTGAGAGTGGGCGGCGACTCGTCTTCAGGCGCCTGACGGGCTGGAAGTGGACGGCGGGCTCGTCTTCAGGCGCCGGACGGGCTGATGGTGCCGACGGCGCGAAAGGCACCCTCCCCGACACCCGACCGGCGCGCAGGAGTGCGGGCGGCGGGGGCGGGTACGCTCCGGGGTCATGAAGCTGGCGTTCTCCACCCTCGGTGTCCCCGGGCTGCCCCTGACCGATGTGCTGGGCCTCGCGACCGCGCACGGCTACCACGGTGTCGAGTTGCGCGCCCATCCGGAGGAACCGGTGCACCCGGGCCTGTCACCGGACGAACGGGCGTCCGTGGCGGCCGAGTTCAAGGCGTCCGGCGTGGAACTGCTCGGCGTGGCGGGGTACGCGAGGGTGGCCGCGCCCGGCGCCGACGAGCCGGTCCTCGCCGAGGTCCGCGCCCTGCTCGAACTCGCCCACGAGCTGGGCGCCCCGTACATCCGCGTCTTCCCCGGCGGCGGCACCGAGCAGAGCGCCGAGGAGGCCGACGCGACGGCCGCCCGGCGACTGGGCACGGCCGCCGAGTACGCCGCCGACCTCGGCGTCCGCATCCTCCTGGAGACCCACGACTCGCACCGCACGGGCGCCGACGCGATGCGCGTCCTCGGGCTGGTCGGGCACCTCCAGGTCGGCGCGCTGTGGGACGTGATGCACACCTGGCTGGGCGGCGAGCAGCCCTTCGAGTCGTACGCGGCCCTCTCCCCGCACCTCGGCTACGTCCAGGTCAAGGACATCGCCTCCGCCGAGGACACCACACCGCTGCCGCTGGGCGCGGGCGTGCTGCCGCTCACCGAGGTGGTGGACGTCCTCTCCCGGCACGGCTGGGACGGCTGGCTGTGCTGGGAGTACGAGAAGCGGTGGTACGAGTCCGCCGCCCCGCTGCCCGACCTGCTGGCCGGCGGCCGCGAGCACCTCGCCCGGCTGCTCACCGACGCGGCCTGAGCGCCGGGGCGACCGGCCGCTCCGCCGTGGCCGGCGCCCCGCCCCGGGCGCGGATCCGGCCGGGTGCGCGCCGGCCCGCCGTGAGCGTCGTCAGCGCCACCCCGCCCACCAGGAGTGCCGCCGCGCACCAGCGCAGCGGTGTCACCGCCTCGCCGAGGAAGAGGGCCGCCGAGGACATCCCGAAGACCGGGACCAGGAGCGAGAAGGGCGCGACCGTCGACGCGGGGTGACGGCGCAGCAGCCAGCCCCAGGCGCCGAAGCCGAAGGCGGTCGAGACCCAGGCCACGAAGAGGATCGTGCCCGCGCCCTGCCAGTCCAGGCCGCGCAGTGCTGCGAGGTCCTCGGCCGGGCCCTCCGTCAGCAGCGAGAGGGCCAGCAGCGGCAGCACCGGGACGGTGCACACCCACACCATGAAGTTCAGGGCGTCGGGCGGGGACGCCTTGCGGGTGAGGACGTTGGACAGCCCCCACGCGGCCGCCGCCCCGACGACCATCACGAAGGCGCCCAGCGGGCCGGACGCGCCCTCGTCGACCGCCGCCACACCGATGCCGGCCAGCGCGACGAGCATGCCCGCCGCCTGGACCCGGGAGGGGCGTTCGCCGAGGACCGCGGCGGCGATCACCGCGGTGAACACCGCCTGGATCTGCAGGACCAGGGACGACAGGCCGGCCGGCATGCCCGCGTCCATGCCCACGAAGACCAGGCCGAACTTGGCCACGCCCAGCACCAGCCCCACCGCCACGATCCACTTCCACGCGACCTTGGGCCGGCCCACCAGGAAGACGGCGGGCAGCGCGGCCGCCAGGAAGCGCAGGGCGGAGAAGAGCAGCGGCGGGAAGTGGTCGAGGCCGATCTCGATGACCGTGAAGTTCACGCCCCAGACGGCGGCGACGAGCACGGCGAGGAGGAGGTGGGAAGGTCGCATGGGTTGAGGATCGCGCCGCCGGACTGTGTAGCACCAGCGATGATTGCTGCATGGTTGGATGAAGCAGCACTAATTGTTTGAAGCAACACTCACACTCACTGTTCGTGATCCGTCGGGAGCCGGGAGGCGTCGTGCTCGATCTTCAGCGTCTGCGTGCCCTGCACGCCGTGTCCGTGCACGGCACGGTGGGCGCGGCCGCCGCCGCGCTCGGCTTCACGCCGTCCGCGGTGTCGCAGCAGATCGCCAAGCTGGAGCGGGAGACCAGGACGGTGCTCCTGGAGCGGGAGGGGCGCGGGGTCCGGCTCACCGACGAGGCGTGGCAGCTGGCCGCCACCGCCGTCGAGCTGCTGGCCCTGGTGGAGCGGGCGGAGACCCGGCTTGAGGAGCGGCGCGGGGTGCCGTCGGGCCGGCTGACCGTGGCCGCGTTCGCGTCGGCGGCGCGCGGTCTGCTGCCCTCCGTGCTGGCCGACCTGGCCGCGCGCCATCCCGCGCTCGACGCCCGGCTCACCGAGGTCGACCCGCATCTGTCCGTGGACCTGGTGGCGAAGGGCGCCGTCGACCTGGTGGTGGCGCACGACTGGGACATCGCCCCGCTGCCGGCCCCGGCCGGGGTGGAGCAGGCGCCGATCGGCGAGGACCTGTGCGATCTGCTCGTGCCCGAGGGGCACCGCTTCGCCGGCCGGGCCGCCGTCCGGCGTGCGGAGCTGGGCGGGGAGCGGTGGATCTGCCAGCCGCCCGGCCGGGTCTGCCACGACTGGCTGATGCGGACCCTGCGGGGCGCCGGGCACGAGCCGGACATCGTCCACCAGGCGGACGAGAATCCGACGCTCGTCGCCCTGGTCGCGGCCGGGCTGGGCATCGCCCTGATCCCCCGGCTGGGGCGCGGCCCGCTGCCGGCCGGGGTGGTGGAGGTGCCGCTCGACCCGATGCCGGTACGGCGGCTGTACGCGCTGTGGCGGGCGGGCGCGGCGCGCCGTCCGGCGATCGCGGAGACGGTACGCACGCTGCGGGCCCACTGGCCGGCGGCCTCGGCGCACACCGTCCCGTAGGCGGGCGCTCAGTCGCGGGCGCGGCGGATGTCGATGTTGCCGTGCCGGGTGCGGGCGCGGACCTCGACGGCTTCCTCGGTCTTCTCCGGGCTCCCGGACGAGGTGAGCGTGTTGCGCACCTGCCCCGAGCCCGAGTTGACGTCGAGCCAGGCGGCCGTGCCCCCGGCGACGCCGACCTCGATGGCGCCGTAGCTGGTCTGCAACTGGACGGAGCCGCGGGTCACGCGCCCCACCCGCAGGGTGCCGTGGGCCGTGGTGGCGGTGACGGAGTCCTCGGCGCGGGCGACGTCGATGTCTCCGTTGGCGCCGTTGACCCGCAGCTCCCCGACGGCGGTGCCGACGGTCGTGGTGCCGTGCGAGTTCTTCAGGACGGCGGAGCCGTCGAGCAGGCCGACGCGCAGGCTGCCGGAGCTGGTGGCGATCTCCGCGGCGCCCTCGACGCGGTCCACGGTGATCGAGCCGTGGGACGCCGTCAGGTTCAGCGGGCCGGTCGCGTCGAAGCGGACGTCGCCGGACGAGACCTTCAAGCGGACCTCGCCGAGCCGCCCCTCGCCGAGCACCTGGGTCCAGGCGCCGGTCAGGTCGACGCGCGAGCCCGCGGGCAGTTCGACCGTCACATCGACGGTGCCGGAGCGGCCGAACAGGCCGGCCTTGGGGGTCCTGACGGTCAGTGCGCCGCCGGCGTAGGTGACCTCGGTCTGTTCCGCGGTGCGGCCGTCGATGTCCTTCTTCTCGTTGCGGGGCCGGACCTCGACGACGGTGTCGGTGCGGTCGCCCGCCGTGAACTGGATGGAACCGGCCTCCACGTGCGCGGTGACCGAGATCGGTTCGGGAGTGTCGAAAGAAGGCATGGCTGTCCCGTCCTCATGAGTCGTTGGGTCGTCCCCGCTGGTGGGACGTGGTGTGGGTGAGGTGGAGCGGGCGTACGGCGCGCGCGAGTTCCTAGCGCACCCAGCCCGTGAAGCTCTGACCGACGTTCCGGGTGCGTTCCGTCGTGCGCGGGCGGCCGCCGCCCTCGACGGCGGCCGACACGGCCCGCACCAGCCAGGCGTTGACCGACAACCCCTCGCGGTTCGCGGCCTCCTCGGCGCGCGCCTTGAGATGGGCGGGCAGGCGCAGGTTGACGCGGGCGGTGCCGCCCTCGTCGCCTTCGGCGGGTGGCTGCGCCCTGAGCGGTTCGAGGGGCGCGGCCGGCTCCCCGAGGCCGCCGCCGTCGGTGGGCGGCACGGTCACCACGAAGTCGGGGTCCAGCCCCCGCAGCCGCAGGTCGACAGAGCCCGGGGCGAGCTCGCGGGTGATCTCGTCCATCGCCGCGGAGAGCACGTTGAGCATGGTCAGCCTGGTCGCCGACTCCAGTGGGGCGGTGAGCCGTTCGGCCAGCTCGCGGGCTTCTTCACCGCCGGCTTCGGCGGCCACCGCGAGTTCGCGGCGGAGGGTGTCGACATACGGCGTGAGGTCCATGACGTCATGATGGCACCATGATGGCCCCATACGCAAGCCGCCCGGCGCCATTGCCACCGCCTGGGCAGTGCGTCGGCCTCTGACCTGCGAAGATGGGATGACATCGACCTGGCCGACCTGGACGCCGCACCGCTTCGGCTGCCCATAGAAGTGCGGAATGGCATCATCCGGTGCCACGTGGCGCCACATGGCACCACCCAGCGCCACACTTGCCACCCGCACGTCCACCGGAACCGGGAACCCCGGCCCCACCCCACCCGTCCAACCCGCACGCTGCCGGACGAGTCTCCGTGGCACGGCGTCGGCCACCCTTACGCCGCACCGCGGCCGGCAGCACGTCGCCGTCGGCGCGCCCCCTCCCTAGCGCCGACGGCGGCCCTCCACCCCGCCCCGCACAGCTTCGGGCGACTCCTGTGCGCTCCCTTGACTGGCAGAAACTTCCTGGATATTGGTGGCTCCTTGGCAGTTTCCTTCAGCAGCTCTCCAGCGATCCCCAGCGGATCACTCCGGAAGGAGCGCACGTGCACCACAGCAGCACGGCCGGCCCGGGAAGCACCGCACACCCCTCCAGACGTACCGTCCTCACCGCCACCGCGGTCGTCACCGCGGCCCTGGCGGCCGGCGGCGGCACGGCGTACGCCGACCCGCACCGGCCCGACGACGCGGGGCTCCGCGCCCTGATCTCCCGCATGACGCTGGAGGAGAAGGTCGGCCAGCTCTTCGTCATGCGGGTCTACGGCCACTCCGCCACCGCCCCCGACCAGGCCGACATCGACGCCAACCTCAAGGAGATCGGCGTCCGCACCGCGGCCGAGCTGGTCGCCAAGTACCGGGTCGGCGGCGTCATCTACTTCGCCTGGGCGCACAACACCCGCGACCCGCACCAGATCGCCGACCTCTCCAACGGCATCCAGCAGGCCTCCCTGGAGCTGCCGCGCGGCCTCCCGGTGCTGATCTCCACCGACCAGGAACACGGCATAGTGGCCCGCGTGGGCGAGCCGGCCACCCTCTTCCCGGGCGCGATGGCCATCGGCGCCGGCGGATCGCGGTCCGACGCCCGCACCCTCGGCCGGATCGCCGGCGCCGAGCTGCACGCGATGGGCATCCGCCAGGACTACGCCCCCGACGCCGACGTGAACGTCAACCCGGCCAACCCCGTGATCGGCGTGCGCTCCTTCGGCGCCGATCCGGAGGCGGTGGCGGAGATGGTGGCCGCCGAGGTGACGGGGTACCAGCGCTCCGGGGTCGCCGCGTGCGCCAAGCACTTCCCCGGGCACGGCGACACCGCCACCGACAGCCACACCGGGCTGCCGGAGATCACACACACCCGCGAGGAGTGGCAGACGCTGGACGCGCCGCCCTTCCGCGCGGCGATCGACGCCGGCATCGACGCGATCATGACCGCGCACCTGGTGGTCCCGGCGCTCGACGACTCCGGCGACCCGGCCACCCTCTCCCGCCCCATCCTCACCGGCATCCTGCGCGAGGAACTGGGCTACGACGGGGTCGTGGTCACCGACTCGCTCGGCATGCAGGGCGTGCGGACCAAGTACGGCGACGAACGGGTGCCGGTGCTGGCGCTGAAGGCGGGCGTCGACCAGCTGCTCAACCCGCCGCACCTGGACCTCGCCTGGAACGCGGTCCTGACGGCCGTACGGGACGGTGAACTCACCGAGGCGCGGCTCGACGAATCGATCCTGCGGGTGCTGCGGCTGAAGGCGAAGCTGGGGCTGTTCCGGGACGCCTACACCAGCCGGCGGGACGTCGACCGGACGGTGGGCACCCGGGGGCACCTGGCGGCGGCCGACCGGATCGCCGAGCGCACCACCACCCTGCTGGTCAACGAGGACCGGCTGCTGCCGCTGTCGCGGCGCGAGCACCGCAGGGTGCTCGTCGTGGGCGCCGACCCCGCCTCGCCGTCGGGCACGACCGGGCCGCCCACGGGGGTGCTCGCGGGCGCGCTGACGGAACTGGGCTTCACGGCCACCGCACTGTCCACCGGCACCGCCCCCTCCGCCGCCGTGATCGACGGCGCGGTCGCGGCCGCCGGGGACGCCGACGCGGTGGTGGTCGCGACGTACAACGTCACGGCGGCCAGCAGACAGCGCACCCTGGTCACGCGGCTGCTGGAGACCGGGAAACCGGTCGTCGCGGTCGCGATCCGCAACCCGTACGACGTGGCCCACCTCCCCGGCGTGCGCGCCCACCTGGCCGCCTACTCCTGGACCGACGTCGAGGTACGGGCGGCGGCCCGGGTGATCGCCGGGCGGGTACGGCCGCGCGGGAAGCTGCCGGTGCCGGTGGTCCGGGCGGACGATCCGGACACGGTGCTGTTCCCCCTCGGGCACGGGCTGTCCTACCGGTCGTAGGGCGTAGCGCGGCCTACGTCACGCGCCGGGGGCGCCCCCGGCGACCGTGCCCGAAGCACCCCGCGCGTCTGGCGTGCGCCCGCTGCGGCGGGTCACGCTGGACCGGGGATCCAGGGGGACGGCGATGCGTGAGAGACGGGCCGCGGGAGTGCGGTGGGCGCTGTCGGTGCTGTGCACCGTGCTGCTGACGGGCTGCCAGAGTCCGGCGGGCCCGGCGGGCGGTGAGACCGGCGGCACGGCCTCCGGGGACGGGCGGTCCGGCGGGGCCACGGCGTCGCGGTCGGCGGCGGCCGCGGTGCCGACGTCCGGGTACGGGGCGGTGTTCCTGGCGGTCGACGAGTGCGGCTCGTTCGGCACGGTCAGCTCCACCGAGGTGCCGTGCGACAGCGAGCGGGCGGCGGCGCGGGTCGTGGCCCGGGAGGACGGCCGCGCGAGTGACGGGCCGCCGTGCCCCGCCACCACCGACTTCGTCCTGCACATCAGCGAGCAGCGCCCCTCCGCCGACGAGGACGGCGACGGGACCGTGCCCCGGGGCTACGCCTGCATGCGCAAGCTCCAGCCACCGCACCCCGGCGACCCGGGCGGCGGTGGCGGACCGCGCACCATCGTCGGCGACTGCGTCCACGACACCGGCGACGGCAAGGTCCGGGAGACCGCGTGCGACGGCACGGGTGAACGCGAGCCCCAGTTCAAGGTGGTCGAGGCGGTCGCGGACCGGGCCGACTGTCCCGCCTCGACCGGCCTGTACGTCCGCCTCGGCGGCGCCCGGCCGGTGGGCTGTGCCCGGCCCCTGTGAGCGGCCGGGCACAGTCACCGCGCTACGGGCGCAGCGCCGGCTCGCGCTCGACGTCCCGCTGGTCCAGCTTGGCGTCGAACGTCGCCAGCGGCTTGGCCGCCGACGGGTTCTCCTGGACCCTGTCGGAGGCGACGCCCGCCCAGTCGAGGATGCGGGCCGTGGCCTTCGCCTTCTGGCCGGGCACCAGACCGGCGACGTTGGCCCCGTGGTTCATGCCGGGCGCGGTGAGCACGTAGGAGTCGCGCGCGCCGTGGCCGAGGCGGAAGGGCTCGGCGCCCCACGGGTCGTTCTCGCCGTAGACGAACAGCATCTGCCGGGCGTGGTGCTTCACCCAGCGGTCGACGTCCCGCATGGCCCACGGCTCGAACCGCATCGGGATCGACCGGGGCACGAAGTTGCGCGGCGGCTGGTAGCCGTAGCGGATGTACTTCTTCTCGATGTGCGGGAAGTGGATCGTCGGGGCGCCCAGCTGGGTGCCCGCCTGGTAGTAGTACGGCGTGTACCTCTCCAGGCCCTGGTCGGTGTAGGCGGAGAAGCCGGAGATCGAGTCGACGGAGCCCCAGATCGCCTCGTCGGTGGCGTTCTTGGCGTCGGCCGGGATGTCGGCGCAGTCGTCGAGGGTGCTGTACTGCCAGAAGCCCCAGACGTAGTCGAGGACGACGGCCTCGTAGGCGCGGTCCAGGCTGCCGATGGTGTCGAAGGTGTAGCCGTTCTCGGCCGCGTACGCCTCGTACTTCTCCTTGAGCGGCGCACGGCGCACCAGCGCCTCGCGCTGCACCCCGTTCAGCTTGTCCCGGCACTCCTCGGTGCCGACGCGGGCGAAGAAGCGGTCGTAGGCCGAGTCCTCGCGGTTGACCACGTCGTTGGGGGCGACGTAGGCGACGACGCCGTCCATGTCGCGCGGGTAGAAGCGCTCGTAGTAGGTGGCGGTCATGCCGCCCTTGGAGCCGCCGGTGGAGATCCAGTTCTTCGAGTAGACCGGCTTGAGGGCCTTGAAGATGCGGTGCTGGTCACTGGCCGCCTGCCAGATGTCCAGCTTGGACCAGTCGGCCGGCGCGGGCCTCGACGGGGTGAAGTAGCGGTACTCCATGGAGACCTGGTTGCCGTCCACGATCTGGGTCGGCTCGCGCCGGCTCGGGTTCGTGGAGACGTTGTAGCCGCCGGTGTAGAAGACCGTCGGGCGGTTCACGTCCTTGTGCAGGACGGTGATCCGCTGCTGGAACGTGCCCTTGGACGGACGCCGGTGGTCGACCGGCTGCGTGTAGTTGAGGACGAAGAAGCGGTAGCCGGTGTACGGCTTCTCCTCGATGAGGCTCATGCCCGGTATGGACAGCAGCCGGTCCTTGATGTCGACGGCCTTCGGCTCGGCGGCGGTGGCCGCCCCCGCCGTGCTGACGGTGCCTATGAGCACCACGAGCGCCAGCAGCCATCTGAGCGCCTTGCGCATGCACCCTCCCTGTGAAACGGATGTCCGCCGGAAGCTATCGGAGCAAGACACGTGCACACCAGGGGAGATGAGGAAATGGCAGGCGGGGGTTGCCTCAGCAGAGGACCCAGCCGGAGCTGACCGAGCGGCCGGACACCTTGCCGGTCACCCACACGCAGCGCTTCCCGGCGTGCACCGTCACGGGCCCCGCCCGGTAGGCGTACCGCCCCGAGTCCACCACCGCACGGCCCCCGCGCGCCCGCACACTCACGGACATCTGCCGCTTGGTGCCGGGCTTCTTGGGGACGGTCACGGCACAGACGTAGCCGCCGCGCTTGTGGACGAGGACCGATCCCGTCGCGAACGGGAGCGTGCGCACCTTGCGGCCCGAGCACGCCGTGGCGGCCTGTGCCTCCTGCGGCGTCGCCACGGCGAGCAGCCCGGCCGCCACGAACACGGCCGTGCCGAGCGCCAGTCCGCGTCGTGTCCCAGCACCGGCTCGGCCCACTGTGGTCCCCTCCGTACGGCGGTCACTGACGTACGGATGTACGGACGCGTGCCGGGTGTCGAATGGTTGCGCGAGCGTCAGTGTGCCGCGCCGACCGGCTCCTCGGGTTCCGCCGCGCCGACGAAGGCCCGCCACAGCCGCGCGTACCGTCCGTCGAGCGCCAGCAGTTCGTCGTGCGTGCCGTCCTCGGCGACCCGCCCGCCGTCCATGACGACGACGCGGTCCGCGCGGGCGGCCGTGGTCAGCCGGTGGGCGACGACCAGCGTCGTACGCCGCCCCGCTATCCGGTCGGTGGCCTGGTTGACCTGTGCTTCCGTGGCCAGGTCCAGCGCGGCCGTCGCCTCGTCGAGGAGCAGCACGTCCGGGTCGACCAGCTCGGCGCGGGCCAGCGCGATCAACTGCCGCTGCCCGGCGGAGAGGTTGCGGCCCCGCTCCGCGACCTCGTGGAGGTAGCCGCCGGTGAGCGTGGCGATCATCTCGTGCGCGCCGACCGCCCGCGCCGCCGCCTCCACATCGGCGTCGGTGGCGTCCGGGCGGCCGTAGGCGATGGCGTCCCGCACGGTGCCGGGGAAGAGGTACGCCTCCTGCGGGACGACGCCCAGCCGGTGCCGGTAGGACGTGAGGTCGAGGGCGCGCAGGTCCTGCCCGTCGGCCGTGACCCGGCCGCCGGTCGGATCGTAGAACCGGGCCACCAGCTTCACCAGGGTCGACTTGCCCGCGCCGGTCTCGCCGACGAAGGCGACGGTCTGCCCGGCGGGGATGCGCAGGTCGATGCCGGTGAGGGCCTCCTCCTCGGCGCCGTAGCGGAAGTGCACGTCCTCGAAGGCGATCTCGCCGCGCAGGGACGTGACCTCGGCCGGCTTCTCGGCGGCCCGGGTGGAGGTCGGCTCGCGCAGCAGCTCCTGGATGCGGCCCAGCGAGACGGCCGCCTGCTGGTAGCCGTCGAAGACCTGGGAGAGCTGCTGGACGGGCGCGAAGAACAGGTCGATGTAGAGCAGGTACGCCACCAGCGCGCCGGTCGTCAGCGTCGCGTCGTCGATCCGTCCGCCGCCCACGATCAGTACGGCCGCGGCGGCGCCCGAGGAGAGCAGCTGCACGAACGGGAAGTAGATCGAGATCAGCCACTGCCCCCGGATGCGGGCCTGCCGGTAGCCGTCGCTGCGCTCGGCGAACCGCCGCCCGCCGTCGCGCTCGCGCCGGAACGCCTGCACGATCCGCAGCCCCGCCACCGACTCCTGGAGGTCGGCGTTGACCGTGGAGACCCGCTCCCGGGCCAGCTCGTACGCCTTCACGCTGGCCTTGCGGAAGAAGTACGTGGCGATGATCAGCGGCGGCAGCGTCGCGAAGACGACGAAGGCGAGCTGTACGTCGATGACCAGGAGGGCGACCAGGATGCCGAAGAAGGTGACGACCGAGACGAAGGCGGTGACGAGTCCCGTCTGGAGGAACGTCGACAGCGCGTCCACGTCGGTGGTCATCCGGGTCATGATCCGGCCGGTCAGCTCGCGCTCGTAGTAGTCGAGGCCGAGCCGCTGGAGCTGGGCGAAGATCTTCAGGCGGAGCGAGTACAGGATCCGCTCCCCCGTCCGGCCGGTCATGCGGATCTCGCCGGTCTGCGCCGTCCACTGGGCGAGCACCGCGAGCAGGCCGAGCAGCGAGACCGCCCAGACCGCGCCGAGCGCGAGCTGGGTGACGCCCTCGTCGATGCCGTGCCGGATCAGCACCGGCAGCAGTAGGCCCATCCCGGCGTCCACGGCCACGAGGGCGAGGCTGATCAGCAGGGGGGTGCGGAAGCCGCGCAGCAGGCGGCGCAGACCGTACGACTCCTCCGGCTGGACCGCCCGCCTCTCGTCGACGTCCGGGGTGCCGTTGGCCGGGGGCAGCGCGTCGACCTGGGCGAGCAGTTCGGGGGTGGCCGGGGTGCCGGCGAGGGCGGTGTCCTTCGGGGTGCGGTCGCCGGTCCACAGCCGTGGGGTGACCCCGCGCTCGGCGTCGAACTCGGCGTCCAGTTCCTCGCGGACGGAGATGTCCTCCCGCGGTCCGGCGGCGGGGGTGTGCCCCGGTGAGACGCCGCCCAGCTCGTCGGGGTCGGTGAGCAGGCGGCGGTAGAGGGCGGAGCGCTGCTGGAGTTCCTGGTGGGTGCCGAGGTCGGCGAGGCGGCCGCGGTCGAGGACCGCGATGCGGTCGGCGAGGCCCAGCGTGGAGCGGCGGTGCGCGATGAGGAGCGTGGTGCGGCCCCGCATGACCTGCTTCAGCGCCTCGTGGATCTCGTGCTCCACGCGGGCGTCCACGGCGGAGGTGGCGTCGTCGAGGACGAGCAGCCGGGGGTCGGTGAGGATGGCGCGGGCGAGCGCGACGCGCTGGCGCTGGCCGCCGGAGAGGGTCAGGCCGTGCTCGCCGACGGTCGTGTCGTAGCCGTCGGGCAGCTCGCTGACGAACCCGTGCGCCTGTGCCGCCCGCGCGGCGGCCTCGACCTCCTCGTCGGTGGCGTCCGGACGGCCGTACGCGATGTTGGCGCGGACCGTGTCCGAGAAGAGGAAGGAGTCCTCGGGCACCAGCCCGACGGCGGCCCGCAGCGAGTCGGTCGTCAGCTCGCGCACGTCGTGGCCGCCGACGAGGACGGCGCCGCGCGTCACGTCGTAGAAGCGCGGCAGGAGCAGCGACACCGTGGACTTGCCGGAACCGGAGGAGCCGACGACGGCGAGGGTCTCGCCGGCGCGGATCTCGAAGGAGAGGCCGTCGAGGACGGGCCGTTCGGCGTCGTAGCCGAAGGACACGTCGTCGAACTCGACGGTCGCGGGCGCGTCGGCGGGCAGGGTCTTGGTGCCGTCCTCGATCGACGGCTCGGTGTCGATCAGCTCCAGGACGCGTTCGGTGCCGGCGCGGGCCTGCTGGCCGACGGTGAGGACGACGGCGAGCATGCGGACCGGGCCGACCAGCTGGGCGAGGTAGGTGGAGAAGGCCACGAAGGTGCCGAGGGTGATGTGCCCGCCCACCGCGAGCCAGCCGCCGAGGGCCAGCATGGCGACCTGGCCGAGCGCGGGGACCGCCTGGAGGGCCGGGGTGTACGCGGCGTTCAGCCTGACCGTCCGCAGCCGCCCGGCGAAGAGCTTGCGCCCGACCTCCCGGAGCTTCCCGGTCTCCTGGTCCTCCTGCCCGAAGCCCTTCACCACGCGTACGCCGCTCACCGAGCCGTCGACCACGCCGGCGACGGCGGCGGCCTGGGCCTGCGCGTACCAGGTGGCGGGGTGCAGGCGGCTGCGGCTGCGGCGGGCGATGAACCACAGCGCGGGGGCGACGGCGATCGCCACCAGCGTCAGCGGCGGCGACAGCCACGCCATGATGACCAGGGAGATCAGGAAGAGCAGGACGTTCCCGATGGTCATCGGGAGCATGAAGAGCAGGCCCTGGATCAGCTGGAGGTCGCTGGTCGCCCTGCCGACCACCTGCCCCGTGGACAGCTCGTCCTGCCGCCGTCCGTCGAGCCGGGTGATCGTCCCGTACATGTCGGTGCGCAGGTCGTGCTGGACGTCGAGGGCGAGCCGGCCGCCGTAGTAGCGCCGGATGTAGGTCAGGACGTAGACGACGGCCGCGGCGCCGACGAGGAGACCGGCCCAGACGGCCATGTCCCTGGTCCTGTCGCCGATCACGTCGTCGATGATCACCTTGGTGATCAGGGGGACGAGGGCCATGACGGCCATGCCGCCCAGCGAGGCGCCGAGGGCGAGGACGACGTCCTTGGGGTAGCGCCAGGCGTATCCCGCCAGTCGTCGTGTCCATCCCCGTTGCGCGTCCACGCCGTGCCCTCCGGTCGGTCGTCCTGCTCACCTGATCTACCGGAAGGCACCAACACGGGCGAGCGGGAATTTCATCCCGCCGCAACAAATTCAGGCGCGCACGCGGAGCCGGAGGAAGCGGGTCGTCTGTACGGCGTTCTGGTTGTCGTCGCTGACGATCAGGACGTCCAGACGGCCCTTGCTCCGACCGGTGACGGTCATACCCTCGAAGTTGTCGAGGATCGGATTGGGCTGGGGCTGCTTGGCGGTGGCGCCGAGGGAGGGGCAGTCGGCGAGGTCGGCGAGGAGGGTCTTGCCGAGTGTGACGCCGCGCCGGTCGGCCAGGTACAGGCGGACGGTGTTGCCGACGCCGGAGGTGAAGCCTCGCTCCAGGACCAGGAGCCGCCCGTCGGGGGTCGCGGTGACCTCGGATACGCCGAGGCCGGTGTCGGTCCGGTAGGTGTACTGGGCGCCGAGCCGGAAGTGGCCGCGCCCCGTCCGCTGCCAGGTCTGGAAGCGGACCAGGTCGGCGGGGTCGCCGACGAGCGGATACTCCATGGAGGCGAGCAGGGTCCGGCCGCCCGGGAGGAGCGTGAGTCCCTCGAAGCTGCCGTTCGCCTGGGCGCGCCCGGCGGGAGCGGTGCGGAGGGCGTCCGGTACGGGGAGTCGGTCGAGGACCCTGCCGGTGCGGGAGTAGCGGCGGATGGACGGCTCGGTCTCGGAGGAGACGAGGTACGTGCGGTCGCGGTCGACGACCAGCCCCTCGGAGTCGAGCGCGGCGCCGTTCTCGTCGGCGAGCGCGATCACACCCTGCGGCTTCAGAGTCCGTGCATCGAGCCGGAAGAGGACGGAGCGGTCGGAGACGGCGGCCAGGGAGCCGTGCCGGTCGCGGGAGAGGGCGGAGAGGTTTCCGACGTAGGTGTCGCCGTAGGTGGTCTTGTCCAGGGCGTCGGAGAAGCCGGCCAGCGAGACGGAGGGCGAGCAGTCGTTCCGCGGAGACCGCTCCTGCGCGGCGGCCGGTCCGGCGGCGGTCAGGCAGCCGGCCGCCGCGACGCTCGCGGTGAGGGTGGCGAGGACGGTTCGGAGGGTTCTCGGGCGCATGGGCGTCACTCTAGGGCGGAGGCATGGCCGGAAGTTGGCCGCTTTCGAAGGGTGGGATGCGCAGGCGTTCCCATGGCAGGTAATGAGTCATGCCAGAGCAGGAGGAAAGCGGTCAGGAGCTGGCCGGGCGGCTGTACGCGACCCTGCGGGTGCTGAAGTTCCTCACCAACTGGGCCTCTTCACGCGAAGGCGATGAGCGAACTGTTCCGCGCGATACCCGCCGTGGTGCCCCCGCTGCCGTCGCCCTCGACAAAAACCTCGGCACGTGGGAACTGGCCGCCTTCAACGCCGGGTATCGCGCTCAACTCGCCGAACTCAAGGAGGCCTTGCTCGCGCTGCTCGGCCAACGCCCGCTTCAGCGCAACCTCATGCCCCGGCTCTCCGCGACGCGGTGCACGTCCGTCAGCGCCTCGCGCATCCGGTTCAGCAGGAACCGGAGCTGCTCGGGCGTCGCCCGCGCGTCGGCGAGCAGGTCGGCAGCGTGTTCCAGCAGGTCCTCCGCCATGTCCAGTTGGGCGGTCTCGATGACATCGGCGAGCCGGGACAGCGGTCCGTCGCCGTCGGTCAGCAGGTAGCAGCGTTTGCCCTCGGAGCCCACCCAGGGCAGCAGCCGGGCCGGGTGCGTGCCGTCGTTCACCGGGCCACCTCCACGCCGTGGATCACACGCGGTCCGAGGTCGATCCCGTGCACCGCGAACCACAGCGCGCGACGCCGGGCGCGCTGCCGCCTGGCCTCCTCGCGCAGTTCGTGTGCCAGCAGGTAGGGACGTACAAGGGCGTTGTCCTCACCGCGCAGGGCGGGCATGCCGGCGCGGTGAGTGGTGGCGTCCGCGACGCACGGGGGTGCGGTGGGCGCCGTCGCCGGAGGGCGCCGTCGGCGCCGCCGCCCCGAGCCCGGCAACAGGAGGTTGAGCAGCAGAAGCAGGGGCGGCCCGGCGATGCGGGCGATACGGTGACGCATGTCGTCGACTCCGTAGTGATCGGTGGCCATGCCCCCGGACCGGTGCGACGGTCGCGGGGGCCTCGCTTTCCGTAGCGATGCGCATACAGAGTGAGACGGCCGGAGCTAGGCTCGCCAGGGGTGCGGATGTGACGGCGCCTTTGTCACATGGGAGTCGAACGGATGAGCAACATCTACGGCGACTGGCTCAAGCAGCAGCGCGAAGCGGCCGACCTGACGCAGCAGCAGCTGGCCGACGTGACCATCATGACGCGGTCGCACATCGCCCATATCGAGGCGGGGCGCCGGGTGCCGTCGAAGGAGGACGCACGACGGTTGGACGCGGCCCTGAACACGGGGAATGTGCTGAGCAGCTTCCTTCCGGAGGAGGAGGTGGCGGTCGCGGACTACTTCACGGTGGCGCGTCACCTCGAACAACAGGCCGTCTCCATCCAGGAGTTCGCGTTGTCTTATGTGCCCGGCGTCCTCCAGACAGAGGAGTACATGCGCGCGATTATGGGCACGTCCTTCATCCCTCGGAGTGAAGAGGAATGTGACAGGCTCGTTGTCACACGGCTGGAGCGGGCAAAGATCCTCGAAGCTTCGGGCAGTCCGGCACTATGGGCGCTGCTGGACGAGGCGGTGCTGCGCCGAGTCGTCGGCGGCCCTGAAGTGATGGCGGAACAGGTAATGCACCTGGCACGCCTGGTCGAACGCGGGCGAATCCGCGTGCACGTCCTTCCCCAGGACATCGGCTTCCATCCCTTGATGGACGGCATGCTCACGCTGATGCGGTTCGAGGACCAGCCTCCCGTGGCGTACACCGAAGGGCTGGGAATCGGGAAGCTTCACGACTCGCCGTCCGTGGTTCGCGAGTTCGAGACTCGCTACGCTCTCGCACTGAGCGACTCGATGTCACTCAAGGACTCGCTGTCCCTACTCAGAGATGTTGCGAAGGACTACGGACACCATGACTGACCACAGCTTCCCGAACGCCGCCGCACTGGAAGGGTGGCGGCGTTCGACTCACAGCAACAGCGATGGCGGCAGTTGCCTGGAGGTGGTGGACGGTCACCCTGCGGGGATACCCGTCCGTGATTCGAAGGTGCCGTGTGGGCCGGCGCTGGTCTTCTCGGCGGTCGGCTGGACTTCCTTCATCACCGCCCTCAAGGAAGACCCCCTCCCTCTAAAGCGTGAACACCTCGCCCCAGACTGTCCTCCAGTCGCTCATCCGAGTGCCCCAGTGACAAACACCTCCCAAGTGCTCACGATTTTTCGACCATAGGGCCATGAGCCCGCCCCCCTGGCACGACCGCGACCCTCTCAGCACTGGGCATGTGATCAGCACGGTGCGCACCCTCATGCGCACCGATGGCCTGGACGTGTCCCTGACCTCCATCGCCCGCGCCTGCGGAATCTCGCGCAACTTCCTCTACGCGAACTGGAAGACGGCCTCCGCGCTTCATCGGCGCGCGCTGACGAGCGAACTCTCGCACGCCTTCGACGTCGCGGACCGCACACACCCCAGCGACGGCACCGTTCCGGGAATCACCGAGCACCTGTCACAGGTCGTACGCGTCGTCCGAGGCCATCCCACGGCAGCGGCCGTCGCCCGCACCTCCCCCAAGGTGCTCCCCCAGGCGCACACAGCGACCGACGGTCCCCTGGTGCGGGTCGTGACGGAACGCGTCAGCGATCTGCTGCACCCCCTCGCCCCGCACGGCGGGGTCTGGAGCGACCCCGTGTTGTACTCCAGACCTTGGAAGATCCTGTGGATCGCCCGTCCTGCCGCCCTCTGCCCCGAGGCCGTCGGCGACGAGGAGTGGGAAGCCACCCTGGACGGGGCCTTCACCGAGCTGCTGCGCGACCTGCTCGCCCCGTGGGCCACGCCTGAGTGATCCCGAAACGGGATCCACAGCTCACCCCCTCCGCTGCGCGCGTCCGCCGAGCCGCCCGTACCGTCTCCCGCACCCGGCGCGCCACGATGGTCGCTGCCGGTCCTGCCGGCGATCCTCGCCCTGGCGGCGGGGCTCTGTACTCCTGGAACCTGTCCGGGACCGGCCTGAACAGCTTCTACAGCGCCGCCGTACTCGGCGGCACGGAGAGAGCTGGAAGGCGTGGTTCTTCGGCTCACTGGACGCGGGGAACTTCCTGACCGTCGAGCTGCCCTTCGCCCTGATGGTCATGGGCCCGCCGTGCCGCCTCCTCGGATACGCGACCTGGCAGATGATGCTGCCGCTCATCGTGGCCGCCCTGGCGACGATCTGGATCCTGCACGCCTCCGTGAAGCGGGTGTGGGGGGGCACGGCGCGGCAGCGGTCGCCGCGCTGGTGCTGGCGCTGACCCCGATCAGGCGGCAGCACGGGCACGGACGGCAGCACGGGCACGGGTGGCAACACAGACACGGGCAGTAGCACCAACGGGGACGGCAGCACGAGCGCAGGCGGAGGCGGCAGCACGGGCACGGGCGACCGCCCGGTGGTGCCGACGACTTCGGCGGAGGCGGCATGCGTGGCGCGAGCAGTGAGCTGATCGCCTGTCCGAAGCAGCACCAGGAAGGCGCCAAGTGCTGCTCGCGGTGTCCAGTTCGCGACAACGCGATGACCCTCGCGCGGCTCAAGGAACTCGTGAAGAAGGGCGAGTTGCACTACGTCCAGGTCGGTGGAGGCATGGGCGGGGGATGGGCGGTGGCTCCGGGGTCAGTTCCGAGGTGTCCCCGTGGGTGCAGGGGCACGGCACGGCCGTCGAGGAGAGCGCGTACGGCGCGACTTGCTCGTCCGGAAGCGCCTCGTCCGTCTACCGGTTGGGCCCTCGGACGTGAACTGACCTCCGCCGCCGCACCCGACACGCAATCGACACGCCTCATACACCTCGCCTCCCTCATGTCCATGTCACGCTCGATCCACCGCTCTCTTCAATCCGCGTAGATCGGACACCCCACATGCTCGCGATACGCACACGGCGCAGGAAGGCGGCGGCCCTCGCCACGGCCGCCGCCCTCGCCGGCCTCGCCGCCCCCTCCCTGGCCGCGACCCCGGCCACGGCGACCCCGGCCACGGCGACGACGGCCACCACCACGACCACGGACTACGACTCGACCTACTACAAGGACGTGGTCGGCAAGACCGGTGCCGGCCTCAAGTCGTCCCTCCACACCATCATCAGCGACCAGACCAAGCTCTCGTACTCGGCGGTCTGGGACGCGCTGAAGGCAACCGACCAGGACCCGGCCAACAGCGGCAACGTGATCCTGCTCTACTCGGGCATCTCCCGCAGCAAGTCACTGAACGGCGGCGACACCGGCGACTGGAACCGCGAGCACGTGTGGGCCAAGTCCCACGGCGACTTCGGCACCTCGACCGGGCCCGGCACGGACCTGCACCACCTGCGTCCCGAAGACGTACGGGTCAACAGCGTCCGGGGCAACAAGGACTTCGACAACGGCGGCAGCGGCTTCACCGACAGCGGCGGCAGCCTCACCGACTCCGACTCCTTCGAGCCCCGGGACGCCGTCAAGGGCGACGTGGCCCGCATGATCTTCTACATGGCGGTCCGCTACGAGGGCGGCGACGGCTGGGCCGACCTGGAGGTCAACGGCAGCGTCGACAACGGCAGCAGCCCGTACATCGGCAAGCTCGCCGTCCTGAAGGCGTGGAACGACGAGGACCCGCCGGACGTCTTCGAGGAGCGCCGCAACCAGGTCATCTACGACTCCTACCAGCACAACCGCAACCCGTTCGTCGACCACCCGGAGTGGGTCGAGGCGATCTGGTAGGCACCTCACCCCAGGTGCGTCGGCGCGAACATGCGCAGTACGGCGGGGAGGACGATCACCGACGGTCCCGGGGCCGCGAGGGCTTTCGCGAGGTCCGTCTGGAGGGTCTCCGGGGACGTACGCACCCCGGGAACGCCGAAGGACTCAGCCAGTGCCACGTAGTCCGGGCGGGTCAGTTCCGTGGCCGTCGGCTGGCCGAAGGCGTCGGTCATGTACTCGCGCAGGATGCCGTAGCCGCCGTCGTCGACGATCAGCCAGGTGACGTTCAGGTCGTACTGGCGGGCGGTGGCCAGTTCGGCGATGGAGTACAGGGCGCCGCCGTCGCCGGAGACCGCGAGGACCGGACGGGTGGGGTCGGCGGCCGCGGCGCCGAGGGCCGCCGGGAAGCCGTAGCCGAGGCCGCCCGCGCCCTGGGCCGAGTGCATGGTGTTGGGGGCCTTGGCGTCGAAGGCCGACCACGCCCAGTAGGCGAGGATGGTCATGTCCCAGAAGGACGGGGCGCCGGGCGGGAGGGCTCCCCGGACGGACGCCAGGACGTCCTGTTCCAGGGTGAGTTCCTGGGACTCGATGCGCTCGCGCACCTTGTCCAGTACCTCCCGTACACGCTCCGCGGCGGTGGGGTCGGTGCGGTCCGCCACCGTCTCCAGCAGGGCCTGGAGGGCGAGGCGGGCGTCGGCGTGGATACCGAGGGCCGGGTGGTTGGACTCCAGCTTGCCGAGGTCGGCCTCGATCTGGATCACCCGGCCGCGCGGCGCGAACGTGTGGTAGTTGGAGGAGAGTTCGCCGAGGCCCGAGCCGACCACCAGGAGGACGTCGGCGTCCTCCAGGAAGTCCGTGGTGTGGCGGTCCTCCAGCCAGGACTGGAGGGAGAGGGGGTGCGTCCACGGGAACGCGCCCTTGCCGCCGAAGGTCGTGACGACGGGGGCCGCGAGCCGCTCCGCGAGCTGCCTCAGCTTGCCCGAGGCGTCCGCGCGTACGACTCCGCCGCCCGCGATGATCGCGGGACGTTCCGCGCGGGACAGCAAGTCGGCCGCCACCGCCGTCAGTTCGGGGCGCGGGGGCAGTTCCTCGGGGAAGGTGTCGCCGCCGGTCACCACCGGGATCGGCGTCTCGGACAGGAGGACGTCCTGCGGGATCTCCACCCACACCGGCCCGTGCGGGACGGTCAGCGCGGACGTCCACGCCTCCGCGATCGCGGACGGGATCTGGGACTGGGTGCGGACGGTGTGGACGGACTTCACCACACCCCGGAAGGACGCCGCCTGGTCGGGGAGTTCGTGCAGGTAGCCGTGGCGGCCGCCGCCCAGGCCGGCCGTCGGGACCTGGCTGCTGATCGCCAGTACCGGGGCGGAGGCCGCCCGCGCCTCCTGGAGCGCGGCCAGCGAGGTGAGCGCGCCGGGGCCGGTCGACAGCAGCAGCGGGGCCGCCTCGCCGGTGATCCTGCCGTACGCGTCGGCCGCGAAACCGGCGTTGTTCTCGACCCGCAGGCCGATGTAGCGCAGGTCCGAGCGGCGCAGCGCGTCGAACATGCCGAGGGCGTGCTGGCCGGGCAGGCCGAAGACGGTGGTCGCGCCGAGCCCGGCCAGGGTCTCCACGACCAGGTCTCCGCCGTTGCGGCCGGGGGGAGGGTTCAGCGCGGCCTCCGTCTGGGCGGCGGTCGGACGGAGTACCAGGTCGTGGTCGTGGGTCACTTGCTCTCGGTCTCCTGGTCCGTCGCGCGGGCCTGCGCGATCTGGCGGGACATGATCGTGGTGAGTTCGTACGCGGTGTGGGAGGCCGCGACGGAGGTGATCTCGGCGTGGTCGTAGGCCGGGGCCACCTCGACGACGTCGGCGGAGACCAGGTTGCAGGATGCCAGCCCGCGCAGGATCTCGAGGAGTTCGCGGGAGGTCATGCCGCCCGCCTCGGGGGTGCCGGTGCCGGGCGCGTGGGCGGGGTCGAGGCAGTCGATGTCGATGGAGATGTAGAGGGGACGGTCGCCGATGCGCTGGCGGAGCTGGTCGGCGACCTCGTCCGCGCCGCGCCGGTAGACGTCGGCGGAGGTGACGATGCCGAAGCCCATCTTCTCGTCGTCCGTGAGGTCCTGCTTGCCGTACAGCGGGCCGCGGGTGCCCACGTGGGACAGCGCGGACGTGTCGAGGACGCCCTCCTCCACCGCGCGCCGGAAGGGCGTGCCGTGCGTGTACTCGGCGCCGAAGTAGGTGTCCCAGGTGTCCAGGTGGGCGTCGAAGTGGAGCAGGGCGACCGGGCCGTGCTTCTTCGCCACCGAGCGAAGGAGCGGCAGGGCGATGGTGTGGTCGCCGCCCAGGGTCATCAGGCGGGCGCCGGTACCGAGGAGGTCGTCGGCGGCGGCCTCCACGGTCTCGACGGCCTCGTTGATGTTGAAGGGGTTCACCGCTATGTCGCCGCCGTCGGCGACCTGGGCGAGGGCGAAGGGGGAGGCGTCCTGCGCCGGGTTGTAGGGGCGCAGCAGGCGGGAGGCCTCGCGGATGGCGTTGCCGCCGAACCGCGCGCCCGGCCGGTACGAGACGCCGGAGTCGAACGGTACGCCGACCACGGCGACGTCGGCGGTGTTGACCTCGTCCAGGCGGGGCAGCCGGGCGAAGGTCGCGGGTCCGGCGTAGCGCGGGACCCGGGAGGAGTCGACGGGGCCGCGGGGCGTCTCGTTGCTGCTCATGTACTGCCTTCCTTCTTACGCTTCGTCGCGTATGTACTACTGCTGTCCGACTCTACTGGTGCGCCGGGACCGGCGGTTCGGACGGGGATTCGGGGGACCGCCCGGCGAGGCGTTCGCGCCACGCGGCGAGGATCGCCTCGTCGGTGGGGCGGGTGGCCAGGGAGACGGCGACGTAGACGACGAGGGAGGCCAGCAGGCCGTAGTAGATCGGCTCGTTGGCGAGGACGCCGAAGCCGGCCATCAGGCCGACGACGGTGAGGCCGCCGACCGCCACGGCCGCGAGGGCGCCGTGCGCGGTGCCGCGCTTCCACAGCAGTCCGCCGAGGATGGGGACGAGGAGGCCGCCGACGAGGAGGTTGTAGGCGAGGGTGAGGGCCTCGACGACGTTGTTGAGGGCGATCGCGATGACGACGACCGCGACGCCCATCGCGAGGATGAAGGCGCGGTTGCCCTTCACCTCGTCGTGTTCGCCGTCCTCCTTGCGCATCACGCCGCGCAGCCGGGACCAGATGTCGTTGTTGGCGACGGTCGCACAGGCGATGAGGGCGCCGGAGGAGGTGGACATCACGGCGGCCAGGGCGGCGGCGAGCACCAGTCCGCGTACGCCCATGGGCAGTTCGTCCTTGACGATGGTGGCGAAGGCGTCGTCGGGGCTGGCGAGGTTCGGGTAGAGCACCTTGGCGGCGGTGCCGATGACGGCGCCGGCGACGGCGTAGACGAGACAGTAGGTGCCGGCGATGGTGCCGCCCCACTTCGCGGTGCGGTCGCTGCCCGCGGTGAAGACCCGCTGCCAGATGTCCTGACCGATGAGCATGCCGAACGTGTAGATCAGGACGTAGGTGAAGATCGTCTCGCCGCCGACACCCAGCGGGTCGAAGTACTCGGTGGGCAGCTGGGCCTTCATCTCGCTGAAGCCGCCGGCCTTGACGACCGCGATGGGCAGCAGCAGGAGCAGTACGCCGATGGTCTTCACGACGAACTGCACCATGTCGGTGAGCGTGATGGACCACATGCCGCCGAGCGTGGAGTAGGCGACGACGATGGAGCCGCCGAGGATGATCGCGAGGGTGCGGTTCACGTCGAAGAGGACGTCGAAGATCGTGGCGTAGGCGATGGTCGAGGTGACCGCGAGCATCAGGGTGTACGCCCACATGACGACGCCGGAGATGACGCCGGCCCGGCCGCCGTAGCGCAGGTCGAGCATCTCGGAGACGGTGTAGACCTTCAGGCGGGCGATGCGGGCGGAGAAGAAGACGGACAGGGCGAGCAGGCCCAGGCCGATGGTGACGACCATCCAGGCGCCGGAGAAGCCGTACTGGTAGCCGAGGCCGACGCCGCCGATGGTGGACGCGCCGCCGAGGACGATCGCCGCCATGGTCCCGGAGTACATCGCGGGGCCGAGCCGGCGGCCGGCGACCAGGAACTCGCTCTTGGACTTGGCGCGGCGCATGCCCCACCAGCCCATGGCGAGCATGCCGGCGAGATAGACGACGATCACGATGTAGTCGACGGCCATGGGGGGAGCCCTCCTTCGCGCACTCGGTCCGGGTTGACACTAGGTGGCTGAAAAGCGACTGCGAAGTGTACGTTTCATCTATTCGGGATCGCTCGAATGGAGGAAACGTCCATCATGCAGGAGTCGCCCGCCCCGCCCACGCCTCCCACTCCCCCGGTGTCACTCGCGGCACTGCTGTCACGGGACGACCTGGGCCTGCGCCAGATCGCCGGGCCCGCGGCGGCGGACGTGCGGGTGCACTGGGCGCACACCTCGGAGATGTCGGACCCCTATCCGTACCTGCTGGGCGGCGAGCTGCTGCTCACGGCGGGGGTGCACGTTCCGGAGGAGGCGGGCTCGGGGTCCTACTTCGACGACTACGTGTCGCGGATCGTCGCGGCGGGCGGCGCGGCGCTCGGCTTCGGGCTGGCGCCCGTGCACGACACCGTGCCCGGGGCGCTGGTCGCGGCCTGCGAGGCGTACGGGCTGCCGCTGGTGGAGGTACCGCCGAGGACGACGTTCTCGGGCGTGGCCCGCGCGGTGTGGCAGCTGATGGCGCGGGCCCGGCTGGCCGAGCTGCGCCGGGTCTCCGAGGCGCAGCAGGGTCTGGCCGCCGCGGCCTCCCGTCCGGACCCGGTGCCGTCGGTGCTGCGCCGGCTGGCCGGGCGGCTCGACGGGCGGGCGGTGCTGTACGGGCCGGAGGGTACGGAGATCGCGGCCGCGGGGCGGGAGCCCGGGGGCGAGGTGCGGCGGGCGCTGGCGGAACTGTCCCGGTTCGTCACCGGCCACACCTCCACCACCGCCACGGACACGGTCGCCGGCACCCACCTCGCCGCGTACGCACTCGGCACCGGGCAGGACTTCGTCCTCGGGGTCGCCGCCCCGCACCGGGAATCCGGGGACCACACCATCGCGTCGGTCGCCGCCGTCCTGCTCTCCCTCCTCACCGGCGAGCACCAGAGCGGCACGGGCGCGGCCCGCTCCTCGGCACTCGTACGGCTGCTGCTGGGCGCCCGCCCCGAGGAGGCCGCACCGCTCCTCGGCGGAGGGGGCGGCGAGGGCGTCACCCACTGGCACGTCGTCCACGCCCGCCCGAACACCGGGACACCCGACCCGGTCTCCGCCTCCGCACTGGGCGCGGCCCTCGGCTCCCCGCTCGTCGACGCGGCCGAAGACGTCGTACGGGTACTCGTCCCGGCCTCACCGGCGTGCGCGCCCGAGGGCCGGGGGGGGGGCGGGCGGCGCCGCCCCCCCCCGGGCCGCGGGCGGGTCA
>NZ_JBHXNW010000075.1:0-45148 GCF_042717365.1 Streptomyces sp. NPDC058534 | reverse complement strand
CCGCCTCGTCCGACAGGTATCCCAACTTGGCGCTGGCCCCCGGAGCCCTTGTCCTTCTGTTGTCACTGGTCATTTAGGCGCACGGGACACCGGCCAGTCAGAAACAGGAGTACGACGATGACGGCTCACCCCCTCTTCGACATCGACGGGCGCACGGCCCTGGTGACCGGCTCCAGCCGGGGCATCGGGCTGGCCCTGGCCCGGGGCCTCGCGCAGGCCGGCTGCCGCGTGGTCCTCAACGGACGCGACGGCGAACGCCTCACCGAGGCGGCCGCCGGCCTCCCGGGCGACGTGCACACGGCCGCCTTCGACGTGACCGACGGCCCGTCCGTGGCCGCCGGGATCGCGGAGGTCGAGGAGCGGGTGGGCCCGCTCGACATCCTGGTCAACAACGCGGGCATCCAACTGCGGGCGCCGCTCCTTGAGTTCGCGGACGCCGACTGGCAGCGCATCCTGGACACCAACCTCACCAGCGCCTTCCTGGTGGGCCGGGAGGCCGCGCGCCGGATGACGGAACGCGGCCACGGAAAGATCGTCAACATCTGCTCGCTGCAGAGCGAGGTGGTCCGTCCGGGCATCGCGCCCTACGCGGCCACCAAGGGCGCGCTGAAGATGCTCACCAAGGGCATGTGCGCCGACTGGGGCCCGCGCGGCGTCCAGGTCAACGGGCTCGGTCCCGGCTACATCGAGACCGAGCTGACCCGGCCCCTGGTCGAGGACGAGGAGTTCAGCGCCTGGGTGCGCGGGCGCACGCCTGCCGGGCGCTGGGGCACCACGGAGGACCTGGTGGGCGGGCTGCTGTTCCTCGCCTCGCCCGCCGCGGACTTCGTCGGCGGACAGGTGCTGTACGTCGACGGCGGCATGACGAGCGTGCTGTGAACGCCGGGGAGGCTTCCATGCTGGGCTGCGTGATCCACGGCGCAGGAGACCTGCGGATCGAGGAGATGCCGGTCCCCCGTCCCGGCCCGGGCGAGGCGCTGGTCGCCGTGCGCTACGGCGGCGTGTGCGGATCGGACCTGCACTATTGGCGGCACGGCGGGGTCGGCGACTTCCGCCTGCGGGAGCCGATGCTGCTCGGGCACGAGGTGGTCGGGACGGTGGTGGCGTACGGCACCCCCGGCGCGCCGGGCCCCGCCGCCGGTACGCCCGTCGCCGTGCACCCGGCGACCCCGTGCGGGGCATGCCCGGAGTGCGTGGACGGGCGGCGCAACGTCTGCCGGGACACCCGCTACCTGGGCAGCGCGGCCCGCTTCCCGCACGTGCAGGGCGGCTTCGCGGCCCGGATCGTCGTCCCGGCCGGCCAGTTGCGGCCGCTGCCCGCCGGTCTCGACCCGCGCCGCGCGGCCCTCGCCGAACCTCTCTCCGTCGCCCTGCACGCCGTACGCCGGGCCGGGGACCTGACGGGCCGGCACGTCCTGGTCACCGGTGCCGGGCCCATCGGCTGCCTGGTGGTCGCGGCGGCCAAGGCGGCGGGCGCGGCCCGCGTGACGGTGACGGACCTGCTGCCGGCGGCCCTGGAGTACGCGCGGGCCGCCGGCGCCGACGTGCTCGTACCGGCCGACGACCCGGACGACACCGGGTGGCCGGTCGAGGTGGACACGGCGATCGAGGCGTCCGGGGTGGCCGCGGGTCTGGACGCCGGTCTGCGGCTGGTCCGGCGCGGCGGGGTGGTCGTCCAGCTCGGCATGCTGCCGCCGGGCCGGAGCCCCTTCGCGGGCAACCTGGTGGTGAGCCGGGAGATCGAACTGCGCGGGGCCTTCCGCTTCGACGGCGAGTTCGACGCGGCGCTGGACCTGCTCGCCGCCGAGCCCGCGTTCGACGCGCTGGTCGGCGCGGTGGTCCCGGTGCGCGACGCGGAGTCGGCGTTCGAGCTGGCGGCGGACCGGAGCCGGTCCTGCAAGGTGCTGCTGGACTTCGGCCCGGCCCCGGCGCTCTGAGGCCCCGGGACCCGCACGTCTCCTACACCCTCCTTCCCCCGGTCAGGAGGACCCCCCGGTCAGGAGGACCCTCCGGTCAGGAGGACGCCGCCTTGTCCAGCTGGAACGCCTCGTTGCCCTGCCCGATGCGGGCGTGCCGCTCGGGTGCCCGGGAGCGCAGCAGCAGTCCCTGCAGCACGCCGGCGACGGCCGCGAGGCCGATGATGCCGGGCAGCACCCAGCTCAGGGCGGAGTCGGGACCGGCGCCGACGAGGACGTCGAAGTCCTTGACCGTGTAACCGGCGATCACCAGCAGGGCGACGCCCGCGACGGCGGAGGTGGCCAGCCGCACGCCCTGGGCGCCGGCGGCTCCGCGGCGTACGAAGAAGGCCACCACGGAGAACGAGGCGGTGGCCATCAGCAGGATCACGCCGAGGGCACCGATGTTGCCGCCCCAGGTGAACAGGTGCAGCACGGGCTGGGTGGGGTCGCCGTTCGGCTTGTCGTCGGCGATGGCGAACCCGGCCACGACGACCACGGACACGGCGGTCTGGAGCAGCGAGCCGGTGCCCGGGGCGCCGCTGGAGCCGCTGGTCCGCCCGAAGGCGGCGGGCAGCAGCCCTTCGCGGCCCATGGCGAAGGCGTACCGGGCGACGACGTTGTGGAAACTGAGCAGGGCGGCGAACATGCCGGTCACGAAGAGCACGTGCAGCACGTCGGTGAAGGTGGAGCCGAGCCGCGACTCGGTCAGGAAGAAGAGCAGCCCGGCGCTCTGCTCCTGCGCGGTGCCGACGATCTTGTCCGGCCCGGTGGCCACGGTCAGCGCCCAGCTGCTGAGCGCGAAGAAGACGGCGACGCCACCCACCGCCAGGAACATGACACGCGGTACCAGCACGTGCGGCCGGCTGGTCTCCTCGGCGTACACGGGCGCCTGCTCGAAGCCGAGGAAGGCGGCGATGCAGAAGCACAGGGCGGTGCCGACCCCGGCGCCGGTCAGGGTGTCCGGGTTGAAGGCGTGCAGCGAGAGCCCCTCCGCTCCCGGGTCGGCGACGGCGGCGATGTCGAAGACGACCACCAGGACCACTTCGATGAGCAGCAGTACGCCCAGGACGCGCGCGTTGACGTCGATCTTCAGCCAGCCCAGCGTGCCGACCGCGAACACGGCCAGCAGCGCCGGGATCCACCAGGCGACGTCCAGGTCGGCGTAGGTGGCCAGGAGCCCGGAGACCTCGAAGCCGAAGATGCCGTAGATGCCGACCTGGAGCGCGTTGTAGGCGACCAGCGCGACCAGGGCGGCACCCGCGCCGGCGGTGCCGCCGAGGCCGCGGGAGATGTACGCGTAGAAGGCTCCCGCGTTGTGGACGTGCCGGCTCATCTCGGCGTAGCCGACGCTGAAGAGGATCAGCACCACGCCGAGCAGCACGAAGAGCAGCGGCTGTCCCACGATGCCCATCACCGCGAAGGTGGTGGGCATGACGCCCGCGACCACCATCAGCGGGGCCGTGGCGGCGAGCACGGACAGCAGCAGCCCGCCCGTGCCCAGCCGGTCGGCGCGCAGCGCGCGCTCCTCGCCCTTGAAGGTGCTGATGGCGCCACCGTTCGCGGTTCTGCTCGTGCTCGAACTGCCCGTGGTCATCGGGGGACATCCTTCTCTCGTCTGCGGGGGGGATGGTCAGGCCGTACCGAGCGCGCTCGCGCGGGCCGCGCGGAAGGCGGGTAACGGGTCGCGGTCGGGATACGACCAGGGGGCGGGCGTGACGTGCTCGCCGATGCGGTGGAACAGGGCTGCGGCCTCGGCGCCCCGGCCCTCGCAGCACTTGGCGTGGGCGAGGAAGTTGAGGTCGATCAGCCGACGTGGATGGCCGTCCTGCTCCCACTCGAGCCACCAGTCGAAGGCCGCCTTCATCACCAGCCGGGCGCGGCGCCCCACCCAGTGGCCGGCGGCGTTCGGGTCGGTGGGCTCGTGCCCGGCGACGGCGAGCACGCGGTAGCGCTCGGCGTGCGCGACGACCGGGAGGATGGCCAGGGGAGAGTCGGCGGGGGCCTGCTCGGCGGCCCAGTTGGCGAAGTCGTACACCTCGTGCAGCGGGTCGGGACCGTCGTCGCGGCCTCGCTCGGCGAGCCGGGCCACCATCAGGTGGTGGGCGTGGTGGTGGTCGGCGTACCGCACGCGCACCTCGTCGAAGACCCGGACGACGTCCTCCTCGGCGCCCAGCGAGCGCTCCAGCATGAGGAGCCCGAGCCAGGGCGTGGGGTCGCCGGGCACGAGCGCGGCGGCCTCCCGGCAGGCCTCCCGGGCCCGGGCGGGCTTGTCCTTCCCCCGCAGGGCGCGGTGGACCAGGGCGAGGGCGAGCAGCACCGTCGCGTCGGCGGAGTCGGGTTCGGCGAGCAGCCACTCGCGGGCCCAGGGGGCGCAGTAGGGCTCCTTGGCGAGTACGGCCACCCGATGCCCCCGGCGGTCCCAGTCATCACCCGTGTGGACCAGCAGGGACCGGGCGGACTGCCAGCGCCCCTGGGCCAACGCCGCGCGGGCGGCGACGAGTTCGGCGTCGTCGAGGGCCTCGTCGAACGCCTGGGCCGCACGTCTGCGGCCGCGGCCGCGGCCGAGGGGAGGCGGGGGTGGGGACACCGCGGGAAACTTCCTCACGCGACGCGGGGGGTCGTCGTAGCCGGATTGCCATGAACTGATCACGCACAGCAAACCGGCCGCCAAGGCTTGACGTCAAGAGGATTCCGTTCGTTACACGCGTCAACTCATCTGCCGGCGACACAACTTGACCGGCTCCCACCCCGAATGCCGCACTCGCCCGGCGACCGGCTGCCGCCGACACTAGAGTCGGCCTCGACGCACCCGTGACCCGACTGACGATCGAGGTACGCAGCGTGTCGGTTCTGGTTCTGGTTCTCGCCGTGAGCGCCGCGTGCTGCCTGGGCTTCGGTTTCGTCCTCCAGCAGAACGCCGCGCAGCGCGCTCCGCTGGGCGACTTCCTCTCGCCCCGCCTGCTGCTCGACCTGGTACGGGTGCCTCTCTGGCTGGCAGGCATGGGGCTGATGGTGGCCGGCATGGTGCTGGGCGCGATCGCGCTGGGCGGCGGCGAACTCACCCTCGTCGAACCCCTCCTGGCGACCAACCTCCTCTTCGCCCTCGCCCTGTCCCGCATCCAGACCCGGCAGCCGTTGGGCCCGCAGGGGTGGGCCGGCCTGACGCTGCTCGCGGGCGGGGTGACGGCGTTCATCCTGGCGGGCGAGCCGCGCGGCGGCAGCGCGGTGAGCGACCCGCTGCGGCACTGGCTGATCATCGGCGTGATGCTGGGCGTGGCCGTGCTGCTCACGGCGTGCGCCGGGCGCTTCCGGCTGACCTGGGGCCCGACCCTGCTGGCCTTGGCCGCCGGGCTGCTCTACGGGGTGCAGGACGCGCTGACGCGGGTCAGCGGGCGCCGCTTCTCAGCCGGCGGCCTCTCGGAACTTCTGACCGGCTGGCAGCCGTACACGGTCGTGATCCTCGGCGTCACCGGCCTGGTCCTGGTCCAGAGCGCCTTCGAGACGGCGCCGCTGCGCAGGTCGCTGCCCGCACTGACGGCCGCCCAGCCGCTCGCGGGCATCGCCTGCGGGGTCGGTTTCCTCGGCGACCGCCTGCGCACCGACACCGCGGCGCTGGCGTGGGAGGCGGCGGGCCTCGCGTCGGTGGTGGCCGGCATCGTATTGCTGGGCCTGCACCCGGCGATGCCGCAGGGCACGGGCGAGAGCGGGCGCGAACGGGCCCTGCAGCGGCGCTGACCGGCCGCTGGTTGGATGGTGGGCATGAGCGCTGCTGACGAGATCCTCGACATCGTCGACGAGAACGACCACGTCACCGGAGAGGCCCGGCGGGGCGACGCGTACGCACGGGGGCTGCGCCACCGCTGCGTGTTCGTGTGGGCCAGGGACGCCGAGGGCCGGGTCTTCGTCCACCGCCGCACGGCGACGAAGCTGGTGTTCCCCTCCCTGTACGACATGTTCGTCGGCGGGGTGGTGGGCGCGGGTGAGTCCTACGACGACGCGGCGCTGCGGGAGGCGGAGGAGGAACTGGGGGTCACCGGGCTGCCGCGCCCGGAGTTCCTCTTCAAGTTCCTGTATGACGACGGCGCCGGCCGGACCTGGTGGTCGGCGGTCTACGAGGTGCGCTGCGAGGGCCCGGTCACTCCGCAGGTGGAGGAGGTGGCCTGGCACGGGTTCCTGCCGGAGTCTGAGCTGAAAGGACGACTCGGGGAGTGGGAGTGGGTACCGGACGGGTTGTCGGCGTATGCGCGGCTGCGGGCTTGGCGGGGGCACGGGGGCGAGCCGGAGGCACCTTGACCGGCACCCGGCAGGCATCGCGCCGGATAGGGTCACTCAGGTGATCGAATTCGTGCGGAACGCCCGGCTCTGGTTCGCGCCCGAGGAGGTCAAGGGAGAGGGCCGTACGCCCGACTACCGCTTCTCGCTCGCGAACGAGCGCACCTTTCTGGCCTGGCTGCGCACCGCCATGGCGCTGATCGGCGGCGGTTTCGCGGTGGACCAGTTCCTGCCCGACCTCCGCTGGGGCTGGCGCGTCGGCCTCGCGCTCGCACTGCTCGCCGCCGGCGTGCTGTGCTCGCTGCGCGCCGTGAACCACTGGGTGCGCTGCGAACGCGCCATGCGCCGCGGCGAGGACCTCCCCGCCTCCCGCTTCCCGGCCCTGCTCAGCCTGGTCGTCGCGGTCGTCGCCGTGGCGATGGTCCTCGTGGTCCTCGTCGGCTGGGAGGGCTGAGCGGTGAGCACGGACCGCGACCCCGGGCTCCAGCCCGAGCGCACCCGGCTGGCCTGGCGCCGCACCACCCTCTCCGGCACCGTCGTCGCCGTACTCGCCGCGAAGACCGCACTGCACGGCGGCGCGACACCCCCGTCCGTCCTCGCCGCCACCCTGTGCTGCGCCCTCTGGCTGGCCTTCCTCCGCATCGCCCACGGCCGCATCACCACCCTCGCCTCGACGTACCGCCCCCGAGCCCTCACCCCGCCGCACGCCACGGCCGCAGCCCTGTGCACGGTCGCCATCGCCGTCTGCGGCGCCCTGCTCGTCCTCTGAGGCACCCGCAGTCGCACCCGTGGCACCGATCACGTTCCGCCCGCCCACTGGACGGCATACCGACCGGTCGGCATCATGAGTCGGGTACTGTTCACCTGCCGCAGGGAGCGACGATGACCCCCGACCACCCGCCCGGACTCGATCTCGACCGGTTGCGCGAGCTGCTCGACCGCGAGCGGCCCGGCCTGGTGACCGGTCCGCTGTCCGGCCGGCTGATCGAGGGCGGGCGCTCGAACCTCACCTACGCCGTCACGGACGGCACCGCCCGCTGGGTCGTGCGACGCCCGCCACTCGGCCACGTCCTCGCCACCGCGCACGACATGAAGCGCGAGCACCGCGTCATCAGCGCCCTGCACCCCACGAACGTACCGGTACCCCGCCCCCTGCTCCTCTGCGAGGACGAGGACGTCATCGGGGCGCCCTTCTACGTGATGGAGTTCGTCGAGGGCACCCCGTACCGCACCGCCGACCAGCTCACCCCGCTCGGCCCCGAGCGCACCCGCGCCGCCGTGCTGAACCTCGTCGACACCCTCGTCGAGCTGCACGCGGTGGACCCCGCCGAGGTCGGCCTCGGGGACTTCGGCCGACCGGAGGGGTTCCTGGACCGCCAGCTCCGCCGCTGGGCCAAGCAGCTCGACGCCTCCCGCAACCGCGACCTCCCCGGCATCGACGAACTGCACGCCACGCTCGGCCGGGAACTCCCCCGCTCCCCCGCCCCGACCGTCGTCCACGGCGACTACCGCCTGGACAACGTCCTGATCGGCGGCGAGAACGACGAGATCAACGCGATCCTCGACTGGGAGATGTCGACCCTCGGCGACCCGCTCACCGACCTCGGCCTGCTGGTGATGTACAGCAGCCCGCTCGGCATGCCCGACTCCCCCGTCTCCACCACGGCCCAGGCCCCCGGCCACCCCGCCCCCGCCGAGCTGGTCCAGCGGTACGCCGACCGCTCGGGCCGCGACGTGCGGGCCGTCGCCTGGTACACGGCGTTCGCGTGGTTCAAGCTCGCCGTGATCCTGGAGGGCATCCACTACCGCTACACGCTGGGCCGCACCGTCGGCCCCGGCTTCGACCGCATCGGCGACCTCGTCCCCGCATTCATCGAGCACGGCCTGACCACCCTTCAGAAGGGCTGACCCGCCATGGACTTCGCGTACGACGCACGCACCGAGGAACTCCGCGCCAGGCTCCTCGCCTTCATGGACGAGTACGTCCACCCCGCCGAGCGGACCGCCCACGAGCAGCGCGCCCGCCTCGCCTCCCCCTGGGACACCCCGCAGGTCGTGGAGGACCTGAAGGCCGAGGCCCGCCGCCAGGGCCTGTGGAACCTCTTCCTCCCCGACGCCGAGCACGGCGCGGGCCTCACCAACCTCCAGTACGCCCCGCTCGCCGAGATCACCGGCCGCAGCCCGCAGCTGGCGCCCACGGCGACGAACTGCGCGGCCCCGGACACCGGGAACATGGAGGTGCTGGCCCAGTTCGCCGACGAGGCGCAGAAGAAGCAGTGGCTCCAGCCCCTGCTGGCCGGTGAGATCCGTTCCGCGTTCGCGATGACCGAGCCGGACGTGGCCTCCTCGGACGCCACGAACATCACCACGCGCATCGAGCGAGACGAGGGGGGCACCTCCCGCTCGAGCGGAGCCGAGAGTGGGGGAGAGTACGTCATCACGGGCCGCAAGTGGTACATCTCCGGCGCGATGAACCCGGACTGCCAGATCTTCATCGTGATGGGCAAGACCGACCCGGACGGCGCGGACATCCGCCGCCAGCAGTCCATGATCCTGGTCCCGCGCGACACGCCCGGAGTGACGGTCGACCGGGCCATGCAGGTCTTCGGCTACGAGGACCACTACCACGGCGGCCACGCCGAGGTGACCTTCGACCACGCGCGCGTGCCGGTGTCCAACCTGATCGGTGAGGAGGGCGGCGGCTTCGCCATCGCCCAGGCCCGCCTCGGCCCCGGCCGCATCCACCACTGCATGCGGCTCATCGGGATGGCCGAGCGGGCGATCGAGCTGATGTGCCGCCGCGCGGTGTCCCGCGAGGCGTTCGGCAAGGCGCTGGCCCAGCAGGGCGTGGTCCACAACTGGATCGCCGACGCCCGGGTCACCGTCGAGCAGTTGCGGCTGCTGGTGCTGAAGACCGCCTGGCTGATGGACACCGTCGGCAACCGGGGCGCGCACACCGAGATCCAGGCCATCAAGATCGCCACGCCCCGCGCGGTGGTCGACATCATCGACCGGGCCATCCAGTTGCACGGCGCGGGCGGCGTGAGCCAGGACTTCCCGCTGGCCGAGCTGTACGCGGGCGCCAGGACGCTGATGATCGCCGACGGGCCGGACGAGGTGCACCAGCGCTCGCTGGCCCGCCGGGAGATCAAGAAGTACCTCTGAGCGAGGCCGACCGGGCGAGGAGACGCCCCCGGAACCCCCGGGGGCCGTCACCTCACGGCCGCAGTGCCCGCAGCAGCAGGTCGGCGAGGTGATCGGCGACCTCCTGCGGGCCCAGCGGGCCGTCGGGGCGGTACCAGGTGGACAGGTGGTGGACGGAACCGAAGTGGTAGTCCACCACCAGGTCGGCCGGGGTCTCCTTGGTGAAGACCCCGGACCGCTGGCCCTCCTCGATGAGCGCGCGGAAGCGCTCGTGGTAGCGCCGCCGCTCGGCCCGCACCTGCTTGTTCTTCTCGGGGCTCAGCTGGTGCATGGAGCGGAAGAAGATCGACGCGTCGTCGAGGTTGTCGATGGTGGTGACGACGACGTCGGCCGCCGCGTCCCGCACCCGCTTCTCGACCGGCTCGTCGGAGTCCGCGAAGGCGTCGAGCCGCTCCTGCTGGAGGCGCAGCACGCGCGCGTACACCTCGTGCAGGAGGTCGTCCTTGGAGCCGAAGTAGTGGTACAGGGCTCCCTTGGTGACGCCCGCCGCCTCCACGATCTCCTGTACCGAGGTGCGGTCGTAGCCCTGCTCCGCGAAGAGCCGGGTGGCGGCGGCCAGGAGCCGCTGCGGCACCGGAGTGCCGTCCCCGTCCGTGGTCCTGGGCACTGCCGTCACCTGCCTTTCCGTTCAACTGTCCGTCTTCACTGTCCGTCGTCGTGCCTACGGGAACGCAGTTCCCGACGGAGGATCTTCCCACTCGCCGTCTTCGGCAGGTCGGGCAGGATCTCCACCTGACGCGGGTATTTGTAGGCGGCCAGTCTCTCCTCGCAGTAGGCGGCGAGTGCGTCCGGGGCCGTGTCGGCGCCCGGACGGAGGCTGATGTACGCCTTGACCGTCTCTCCCCGGTACCCGTCGGGCACGCCGACGACGGCGGCCTCGCGCACCGCCGGATGGGTGTAGAGCACGTCCTCGACCTCGCGCGGCCAGACCTTGAACCCGGAGGCGTTGATCATGTCCTTCTTGCGGTCGACGACGTAGAGCCACCCCTGGGCGTCCATGAAGCCGATGTCGCCGGTGCGCAGCTCGCCGCCGGGGAAGGTCTCGGCGGTGGCGTCGGGGCGCCGCCAGTAGCCGGGGATGACCTGCGGCCCGCTGACGACGATCTCGCCCTGCTCCCCGAGGGGCACCTCGGCGCCCAGCTCGTCGACGACGCGGACGACGGTCTCGGGGCCCGGCACGCCGACCGCGAGGGTCCCGGAGCCGGGGTCCACCGGGGCCTCCAGGTGCGGCGGGACCGAGGCACACGGCGCGGTGCACTCGGTCAGCCCGTAGCCGTTGCGGATGTACGGCCCGAATCCCGCGCGGAACTTCTCCACCAGGGCCGGCGGCAGCGGGGCACCGCCCGAGGAGATGTTCGCGAAGGACGCGAAGTGCTCGCGGGTGACGGACGGGTGGGCGGCCAGCGCCATGAAGGCCGTGGACGGGCCGACCGTGTAGTGCGGCCGGTGCTCGGCGAACGCGTCCAGCACGACACCCGCCTCGAAGCGGTACGCCAGGACGAGCGTGCCCGCGCTGTTCAGGCAGGCGCCGAACTCGCAGACCATGCCGGTGATGTGGAACAGCGGCGCCAGCGCGAAGTAGACCGGCGCCTCGGGCAGGCCGAGCCCGGTGCGCTGGCGTTCCGCGTTGTACATGATGTTGCGGTGGGTGTTGGTGGCGCCCTTCGGTGTGCCGCTGGTGCCCGAGGTGTAGCTGATGAGCGCGGTGTCCTCCGGGGCCGGGTCGCGTCCCTCGGGTGCCGGGTGGCCGGCACGGGCCGCCGCCGTGAGGTCGTCGGCGTCGGAGGCGTCCGGCAGCCGCTCGAAGGTCAGCACGCGCGCGTCCCCGCGGGTCTGGAAGTCCAACTCACACCCCGTGAGCACGATCCGCACCGGCGAGCCGGCCGCCGTCTCGCGCAGGTACGACTCCCAGGCCCGGTCGGAGCAGACCAGCGCGGCCGGCTCGGCGTCCCGCAGGACATGGCCGACCTCCCCCGACTTGTACATCGGGTTGACCGGCACCACGACCGCGCCGGCCTTCCAGGCGCCCAGGACGGCGAGCACGAAGTGCGGGGAGTTCTGCAGCACGACCGCCACCCGGTCGCCGCGCTCCAGGCCGCGCGCGGCGAGGTGCCCGGCGACGGAGTCGCTCAGCCGGTCCACCTCGCGGTAGGTGAGGCGGCCGTCGAAGTAGGCGAGGAAGGCGCGGTCGGGTGTCTGGGCGGCGACCCGGCGCAGGGCGTGCACCAGGGAGGCGTCGGGGTCGAGCGGTGCCTTCTGGGCGTCGGTCAGCAGGTCGAGCCAGGGCTTGGCGGCGTAGGGGGAGCCGGTCACCGGGCGTTCCCCTCCTCCCACTGTCGCTGGAGCCGGTTCATGCCGTGCAGCCAGCGGTCGGGTTCGGCGGCGCGGGCCTGGTAGTACTCGGCGACCTCCGGGTGCGGCAGGATCAGGAAGCGGTCCTCCTCGATGCCCTTGAACAGGGCGTCGGCCACGTCCTGCGGCTCGATCGCGGTGGGCTGGAGCACCAGTTCGCCGGCGCTGCCGCTCGCGGTGAGCATGTCGGTGCGCACGCCCTGCGGGCAGATGGCGTGGACCTTGATCCCGCGGTGGCGGTACGTCAGGGACAGCCACTCGGCGAAGGCGTAGGCGCCGTGCTTGGTGACGCTGTAGGGGGCGGCGCCGATCATGGTGAGCAGTCCGGCGGCCGAGACGGTGGAGACGAAGCGGCCGCTGCCGCGCTCCAGCCAGTCCGGGACCAGTTCGTGGGCCGCGCGGACGTGGGCCATCACGTTGACGTCCCAGGCGAGCGCCCAGACGGCCTCCTCGGCCGCCTCCGTGCCTCCGGAGCCGACGCCCGCGTTGGCGCAGTACACGTCGACCGTGCCGCCCAGCGCCTCGCGCGCCTCGGTGACGATCGCCGAGGCGTCGCCGGGGACCGCGATCCCGCCGATCTCGTCGGCCACGGCCCTGGCCCGGTCGGCGTCGAGGTCGTTGACGACGACCCGGGCGCCCTCGGCGGCGAAGCGGCGGGCCAGCGCGGCCCCGATGCCGCCTCCTGCTCCGGTGACGACGACTCCGGCATCCTGCACGGCTTCCACCATCGGTCTCCTCCGACACGGCTCGGGCACTGCTGACTCCCTGTTGCAGCGCCAGACTAACCAGTCGGTATGTACGACGGAAGAGGCGAACCGCGGTCTACTCCATTCCGTGCGACCCAGGACGCGGGTTAGCGTGCGTGCGCATGACACCCGCCGCGATCACGGAGGTCACCGCATGACGCTGTCCAGACGGAACCTGCTCGCCACGACCGCCGCGGTGGCGGCCGGCACCACGGCCGCCGCCGCGGGCACGGCCCAGGCGGCGCCCGGGGGCCACGGCGGCCGCCGGCTGCGCACCGGCTTCGAGCGCCTCGCCGACGACGGCTACCAACTGCTCGACGGCCAGAAGGCCGGCGTGGTCACCAATCCGACCGGCATCACCCGGGACGTACGCCACATCGTCGACGTCATGCACGCCGACGACCGGGTGAACCTCACCGCCGTGTTCGGTCCCGAGCACGGATTCCGCGGCACCGCGCAGGCCGGCGGCTCCGAGGGCCGCTACGACGACCCCGCGACCGGGCTGCCGGTCTACGACACGTACCTCAAGAGCGGGCAGCCGCTCGCGGACATCTTCACGGCGTCCGGCGTGGACACCGTCGTCTTCGACATCCAGGACGCCGGCGCGCGCTTCTACACGTACATCTGGACGCTGTTCGACTGCATGGAGGCCGCCGGGCTCGCGGGGAAACGGTTCGTCGTCCTGGACCGGCCCAACCCGGTGACCGGGCGGGCGGCCCTCGGCCCGGTCCTGCACAAGGAGTTCGCGACCTTCGTCGGCCGGCAGCCGATCTCGCAGGCGCACGGCATGACGGTCGCCGAGCTGGCGCACCTCTTCAACCACGAGTTCCTGCCGTCGCCGGTGCCGCTGGAGACGGTGACGATGACGGGCTGGAGGCGCTCGGAGTTCTACGACGCCTCCGGGCTGCCGTGGGTGCCGCCGAGCCCGAACATGCCGACGCCGGAGACCGCCCTGGTCTACTCGGGCACCTGCCTGTTCGAGGGCACGAACCTGTCGGAGGGGCGCGGCACCACCCGCCCGTTCGAACTGCTCGGCGCCGAGGGCATCGACGGGAGCTGGGCCGCCGCCGTCAACGAGCTGGACCTGCCCGGCGTGCGCTTCCGGGAGGCGTACTTCGCGCCGACCTTCTCCAAGTTCCAGGGGAAGACCGTCGGGGGCGTCCAGCTCCATGTGCACGACCGGGACGCCTTCGACCCGGTGCGCACCGGAATCGCCCTCCTGGTGACCGCCAAACGGAGCTGGGACGGCTTCGCCTGGCGGTCGGACAACTGGATCGACAAGCTCACCGGCTCCACGCAGGTGCGCACGATGATCGACGCGGGCGCGGACACCGACGAGGTGGTGGACGGCTGGCAGCGGGAACTGGCGGCGTTCCGCAGGACCCGCCGCCAGTACCTGATCTACCGCTGAGCCGGCGACCGGCCGGTCACCGATGGGACATGAACTCCACGACCTGCTGGTAGGTCGGCCGGTTCTGCCAGCTGATGCCGCCGTGTCTGATGCCGCCCAGGGTGCGGTGGATGACCGAGTCGGCGCACCACTGGTCGCCCGCCGAGCAGTTGTCGTCACCGGGGTAGACCTGGGCGGCCGTGCGGCCCGACGCCTCCTTCAGGGTGGCGACCAGGGTGTCCCGGCAGGCGGCGAGGTCGCCGTCGCCGCAGTACTCCCGCGCGAGCGGTCCCTGGACGGACTCGCCGAGCACCGCCCGGATGTCCTTGTCGACATAGCTCCACCAGCCGTACTGGAAGGCGCTGCCGGCGTGGGCGCCGGTGGGGCCGTGGGCGGCGGACGGTGACTCGTCGACGGGCAGGCTGGCGGCGAAGGCGGTGTAGAGGTCGCTGCCGAGGCCGGGTTCGAACTCGGCCTTCACCAGGAGCGGCCACCAGGCGTCCAGGGTGCGGATCGCGTCGGCGTGGGCGTACGTCTTCCAGTCCGGTTCGGACACGGCTCCCGCATGATGAAGGCTCCCGCCCAGCAGGGGCGTTGAGAGTCGGCGGCCTCACGTCCAGACGGGTTCGATCAGGTCGGGGTTGAACTTCGGTCCCGCTCCCTTGCCGGCCGGATGGATGATCACGGCTTGCAGGGACTGCAGGACGCGCAGCTTCTGTCGTTCGATGGGCAGCGCATCGAAGGCGTCCCGGCTTGCGATGGAGATGACTTGGGCGGTGCGCTGGGCCGCCAGCGCCCGGCGCTGTTCAGTCAGGAGCTTGTCCCGCTTGGCCTCCAGCACGGGCATGAACTGGATGACCGTGGAAATGCTGATCTGGTCAGCATCCTTGGCCTGCTTCAGCTCCGCAATCTCAGCCAGGACCTTGGCCAGCTGGGCTTCACCGTCCCAGGCCGGCGTGCTGACCGCCGCCTTGCCTTTCATCCTCTCCTCGTCGGCGAGGATGAGATCGATGATCAGCTCGTCCACTGGTTCTGCCTTGCGAGCCACGCCGCCGCATCCGCCCTTCTCCTGATGGCAGCAGTAGGCCGGGATGCGGTTGCCCTTCCGGTCCTTGCGGTACTGACCACGCATGGGGGAACCGCACTTGCCGCACCGGGCGATGCCGGACAGCAGGTACGAAGCGTTGCTGGGCACGTGCCGCATCGAGCGGCCCACCAGAGTGGCGGTGACCTCCTCCAGCCTTTCAGGGCTGCACAGGGCCTCCCAGGCCCCTTTGACGGGCGCCCCGTTCACGTCGCGGAGGACTTCGCCGCGGTACACCTTGATGCCAGCCACGGCGGGGTTGGAGAGCATGCGGGTCACGGTGGAGTGCTGCAGGCCCTCCTTCTTCCCGAAGCGCTTGCCGCTGCGGGACTTGGGAATGACGTCCCGCGCCAGCCAGTCGTCCCGGATGTCGGAGATCTTGTCTCCGGCGAGGATGCGCTCATGGGCCTTGTTGATCTCTTTCTTTGCCGTGGGGTCTGCCGTCTCCCCGTCCGGCAGCCAGCCGAAGGGGACTCGTCCGCCGTGGACCAGCTTGACGTCCTTGGTCGCCAGCTCCTTCTGCTTGCGCTTGACGCGCCGGGCCGTGTCGGCGCTGGCCTTGTTGGCGAAGGCGACAAGTACCCGGGCCATGGTGCGACCGTCGGATGTCATCAGGTTGATGTCGCCCTGCAGGCTGGCGAAGATCAGGCCCGGGTGGCGGTCATAGATCTCGATCGTCCGCTCCAGCTCCCGCGGTTGGCGGGTGAAGCGGTCAAGGTCGTAGACGACGATGCCCTTGATGATCCCGGCGTCGAGATCCTTCAGCATCTGCTCGAAGTCGGGGCGGACGACGTCCGGCTTGTAGGCCGACAGGTCGTTGTCCTCGTACTGCACCGGCTCCCAGCGACGGAGCCGGGCCAGGTTCAGGCAGTCCTCGCGCTGCCTGGCCACGCCCTTGGCGTCCCCCGCCATGTCCTCGGAGATCCGGTAGTAAGTCCCGACGGGAACAGGCACGTCAACCCCCTTGTCCGCGTAGGACGAGAGAGTATCACTGATCTGCTTTGAGGGTTCCAGGATATGTAGTAGTCATGGCCCATGGAGCAGGGGCGGACGGACGCCGGTGTGCACCAGGCCGTGTTGGCGGCCGGGCCGCAGCTCCGCCACCCTCGTACGCCGGCCCGGCCCACACCGCAGAAGGTGTTGATCCTGTCGTTGGTGAGGCCGGAGTAGCCGGTGGCGAGGTTCGCGTAGCGGCCGAGCTGGTCCTCGGCGTGCGCGGGCTGGGTGCCGAAGGCCTGGTTGAGAAGGATCTGGGCGAGGGTGGCGTTGCCGTTCTGACCGGGCGGCAGGATGTCGGAACACTGGCCGCCGCGGTGATCGTTCGCCGCGGCTTGGCCGGCCGGTTGGGCGGTCTTGTCCGAGGCGGGAGCCGTTCCGGCGGCCATCGCCGGGGAAAGCGGCGACAAGAGGCCGGCTGTGAGGACGCATACGGAAGCGCCCTTCAGGAACCCGTGGAGGCCGCGGGGAGTTCTCAGTCTGTCGAGGGCGTCGCGTGGGGTGCGTCGTGGCATGGCAGCTCCTCCCGGCGGGGGTGTGGCGGGACGTTACCGCCGGTATCCCCGAGTTGGAAGATGAACATGCGTCACTTTTTTCCAGTGGGTGGATCGGCTGATGGGGGGCATCGGAAATCGGATGGAGCCGAATCGGTTGTCGATACGTCTATTCGGCGACGTCCGTACGACGACGCCGAAGTGACCCGAGTACAGGTGCAGGTGTGACGGAGGTGCAGGGCGATGGCCGGTTTCCGAAGTCTGGCGAGACAGGTCCGCGATCCACGGTGCGACCTGGCGCTGCGGCGTTATTCGCTGCGCAAGTGCCTTGAACGATTTGCCCCTTATGGGCACAGGGCTACCTGGGACCATCTCTGCTCCAGGGCAGGGTTCGGTCCCGAGGACCGCTCCCCGGACCCGGCGCGGCTCGTGGCCGCACTGGAGGAACTGGAGGAGGCGCGTTCCGTGTGGCTGGCCTATGAGGTCGAGTTCGCCGAGCGGCGCAGGAAGGAGAAGCACGACGGGCTGCGCAGGCCGGGCAGCGTGGACGACTGGCACCGGCTGACCTGGGGCGGTTTCGGTGTCGCCTGGTGCGACGATCCCCGGGTGCATCCCGACTGGCCGCTGGCGGACGTACTGCGCCGGCTGATCTCGGCGCTGGAGCGGGAACCGGGCTCCGTCTGCCCGGTGTGCGACGGGGAACGCCTCGTCTGGACCTACGACCTGGACCACGAACCCTCGACGGGGCCCGTCTGCGCGGAGTGCGGGATCCTCGTACCGCGGCCGGTCCTCACCCCCGACGCGCTCGCGGAGGCCCGGCGGGGGCGACGGCTGCTGATGTCGGCGTAGCCGGACTCGCGGGGGTGTGCAGGGGATGCCGCGCCCCCGACGACCGGCGGCCGACGGGTGTTGTCAGTGGGGCCCGGCACCATGGGGGGATGGTGCAACTGTGTGCGAACGGGGGCCGCGATGCCGCCGACGGGGCGGTGGTGCCGCTGTCGCCGGAGGCGCTCGCGGACTCCGTGGCGGGAGCGGTCGCCGCCGGGGCGACGGATGTCCACGTCCACCCGAAGACACCCTGTGGCCGGGACACGTTGTCGCCGCGCGTGCTCGCGGCGACGCTTGGGGCGGTGCGCGCGCGGGTGCCGGCCTCGGTCCCGGTCGGCGTCACGACGGGCGCCTGGGCGGAGCCCGACCCTGCCGCCCGGGTGGCGCGGATACGGAGTTGGACGGTGCTGCCCGACCACGCGTCGGTCAACTGGCACGAGCCGGGCGCCGAGGAGACCGCGGCCGCGCTGATGGAGCGCGGGGTGGGCGTGGAGGCCGGCGTCTGGTCCGGCACGGACGGGGCGGCGCGCTTCCTGTGCTCACCGCTGGGACCGAGGGTGCTGCGGGTACTGGCGGAGGTCACGGACACCGGCCCGGCGCCCGCGCGTGACGCGGCGCGGGCCCTGCTGTCCACCCTCGGCACGGCCCACGGCCGCCCCGTCCTGCTGCACGGCGAGGACGCCGGCACCTGGCCGGTACTGCGCCTGGCCGGCCGCCTGGGCCTGCCGACCCGGATCGGCCTGGAGGACACCCTGCTCCTGCCGGACGGCGGCCGGGCCGCCTCCAACGCCGAACTGGTGACGGCGGGACTGGAGGAGTGGGCCTCGGCGCGGCGGGGCGGGGTGTGACACCACGCCGGGCCATCGGCGATGCGGCCGATCGCTCACGCGGATCAGCACCTCCGGGCGAGGGACGCCCCAGCCGCCGAAGCCGGGCCGCTGGACCGACCCCGCGGCCGGCCACGAGTGGCGCGCGCGTCGAGACGCGGCGTGCCACCGCGCCGGGCCACCGACGCCAGGCCGGCCCCACCCCCGCCGGAACGGCGAGATGACCCTCCGGCCCCGGACCCGACGGAACGCCCGGCGCACGCGGGTCGTCCGGGACCGGGCGTGCCACCGCGCCGGGCCACCGACGCCGGCGCCCACCCCCGCCGGAACGGCGAGATGACCCTCCGGCCCCGGACCCGACGGAACGCCCGGCGCACGCGGGTCGTCCGGGACCGGGCGTGCCACCGCGCCGGGCCACCGACGCCGGCGCCCACCCCCGCCGGAACGGCGAGATGACCCTCCGGCCCCGGACCCGACGGAACGCCCGGCCCACGCGGGCCGTCCGGGCCCAGGTGCGCCACCACGCCCGGCCACCAACGCCCGCGCCCGCCCCGCCGGAACGGCGAGATGACCTCCGGCCCCGGACCCGACGGAACGCCCGGCGCACGCGGGTCGTCCGGGACCGGGCGTGCCACCGCGCCGGGCCACCGACGCCGGCGCCCGCCCCCGTCGGGACGGCGAGGTGATCGTCCGGTCCCGGGGCCGGCAGAACGCCCCGCAGAAGCGGGCGTCAGGGCACGGGCGCGACGGCTGTCGGGGGCCGGTCAGTCACACTTCGCCGGGGCGCAGGTCCGGCGGGCCGGGTGCGGGGCCGTGCGTTCCACCAGGAGGCGGGAACCCGCTCGGGTTTCTCCGAACGCGTCGTCCGGGTTGGACAGGACGCAGGTGTCCAGGGACAGGCAGCCGCAGCCGATGCAGTCGGTGAGGTGGTCGCGCAACCGGTTGAGCTGCTTGATGCGCTCGTCCAGTTCGGAGCGCCAGGACGCGGAGAGCCGGGCCCAGTCGTCCCGGGTGGGGGTGCGGCCCTCGGGCAGCTCCGAGAGCGCCTCGTGGATCGTGGCGAGGGGGATGCCGACCCGCTGGGCCGCCCGGACGAAGGCGACCCGGCGCAGCGCGTCACGGCTGAAGCGGCGCTGGTTGCCCGAGGTGCGGCGACTGCTGATCAGGCCCTTGGACTCGTAGAAGTGCAGGGCGGAGACGGCGGCGCCACTGCGGGCGGCAAGCTGGCCGACGGTGAGCTCGTGAATCTTCTCGGGAATCTGAGGCACCTCTCGAACCCTACCCACCCGCCCACTCACCCGTCCGGTCCGTTGACAGGGGCTTCCCGGGCGACCATGCTAAGCAGTCGCTTAGAGTCGCGTCACACGGGAGGCCGGGAGCATGGCAGAGCCGAGGATCTTCACATCCGTCGACGAGGTGAAGGCGGCGGTGGGCGAGCAGCTGGGGCACACCGACTGGCTGGAGGTCGACCAGAAGCGGATCGACCTGTTCGCCGAGGCCACCGGCGACCACCAGTGGATCCACGTGGACCCGGAGAAGGCCGCCGCGGGCCCGTTCGGCACCACCATCGCGCACGGCTATCTGACCCTGTCGCTGCTCCCGCTGTTCGGGCCGCAGCTGATCAGGGTCGAGGGCGTGCAGATGGGCGTCAACTACGGCACCAACAAGGTCCGTTTCCCCGCCCCCGTCCCGGTCGGCTCGCGCCTGCGCGCCACGGCGACGATCACCGGCGTCGAGGACGTCACGGGCGGGATCCAGGTGTCCGTCGCCTTCACGGTGGAACGCGAGGGCGGCGACAAGCCGGTCTGCGTCGCCGAGTCCGTCTCGCGCTACTACGTCTGAGCCGAGCCGGACCGAGCGGAGCCGGACGCCCCGGCCCCGACCATCCGCAGCACGAGGCCGGCGTAGAGCGCGCCGACCTCGTCGGGCGTCCGGGCGCCGTTCACGTTGAACCAGCGGGCCACGTCGATGCAGAGCGACAGCACGGCGAGCGTGGTGCCCTGCACGTCCGGCACGTCGAACTCGCCCGACGCCACCCCGTCCTCGATGATTCCGCGCACCTCGGCGTCGCACTGCCGGCGCAGCGCGACGATCTCGGCGCGGGCGTCCGGCCCGAGCGCGTCCAGCTCGTACTGCACGACGCGCGCGGTGGTGCGCCGGCCCGCGTGCCAGCGTACGAATGAGCTGACCGCGTCGGCGAGCCGCTCCGCCGCGCTCCCCTCCCCCTCGGCCGCCGTGCGCAGAATGGCCAGCGCCCGGTCGTGACCGATGCGGCTGATGCGGTGCAGCAGCTCTTCCTTGGTCTTGTAGTGGATGTAGAGCGCGGCCGGGCTCATGCCGGCCCGTCCGGCGATGTCGCGGGTCGTGGTCGCGTGGTACCCGCGTTCGGCGAACGCCTCCACGGCGGCGACCAGGAGCCGCCGGGCCGCGTCAGGCGTGACCTCTTCCCACGGCTCGATGTCGCCGCCCGTCGTCTCGGCCGCCGTACTCATCGCTTGTTCGCCCCTCTCGGTGACAGGAGCACCACCATACCGCCGAAAATGAGCGGGCGCTTAGGCGCGCTGCCCCGCGGAGGTGCCGCCGGGCTTGTGGAACGGGTCGTGCTCGACAAGGATCTTGTCCAGTCGCGCCTGGTCCACGCGGCTCACGATCTGCCCCACCTCCTGACGGTCCCGGATGATCTTGGCCAGCGTGAAGGCCGAGGTGACGAGGTACAGGACGGCGATGGCCAGGAAGGCACGCACCCAGGCGTCGGCCTGGAGCTGGTAGATGCCGATGGCGGTGGCGGCCATGGCGACCGCGAACGACGCGACGGCCTGCCCGTAGAAGGCCGCCGTGTTCTGCTGCTTGACCGCTGTGTCACTCATGGACACAAGGATCGGCGGATGCGGTCCGGGCCACATCCGCCGCCGTACTCAGTCGAGGTACTCAGAAACCCGGCACTCAGAAGGCCGAAACCCCCGTCAGCGCCCGCCCGATGACCAGTTTCTGGATCTGGCTGGTGCCCTCGTACAGGGTCATCACGCGGGCGTCGCGCAGCAGTTTGCCGGCCGGGTACTCGTCGATGTAGCCGTAGCCGCCGAAGACCTGGAGGGCGTTGTTGGCGGCGCGGACGGCCGCCTCCGAGGCGAACAGCTTGGCCTTGGAGGACTCGACGGTGAAGGGCTGCCCGCGGTCGATCAGGTCGGCCACCCGCCAGGTCAGCAGCCGGGCCGCGTCCACGTCGAGGGCGATGTCGCTGATCAGCTCCTGCACCAGCTGGTGGTGGGCGATGGTCTTCCCGAACTGCTCGCGCTCACCGGCGTACCGCACGGCCGCGTCCAGCGCGGCCTGGGCTATGCCGACGCAGCCGGCCGCGACCGACATCCGCCCCTTGGCGAGCGCGGACATGGCGACCGAGAAGCCCTTGCCCTCGGGAGCGAGCATCGCGGAGGCCGGGACCCGGACGTCCTCCAGGACCAGTTCGGCGGTGGCCTGACCGCGCAGCCCGAGCTTGCCGTGGATGGTGCGCCGGGTCAGGCCGGGGGTGTCGGTGGGGACCAGGAAGGCGGAGACGCCCTTGTGTCCGGGAGCGTCGGTGGAGCGGGCGAAGAGCAGGACGACGTCGGCCCAGGTGCCGTTGGTGATGAACATCTTGGTGCCGTTGACGACGTAGTCGTCGCCGTCGCGGACCGCGCGGGTGGCGAGGTTCCCCGCGTCCGATCCGGTGCCGGGTTCGGTGAGGCCGAAGCAGCCGACGTAGGCGCCGGAGGTGAGCCCCGGCAGCCAGCGCCGCTTCTGTTCCTCGTCGCCCCAGGCGGCGATCGTCTTGGCGACCAGGCCGAGGGAGACGGACACGATGCCGCGCACGGAGCTGTCGCCGCGCCCCAGCTCCTCCGTCACCAGGCAGTACGCGAGATGGTCGCCGCCGGAGCCGCCGTACTCCTCGTCGATCGTGAGCCCGAGGAAGCCGACCTCGCCGAGCTTCTTCACGAGGGAGCGGTCCACCTCCTCGGCGCGGTCCCAGGCGACGACGTGCGGGGCGATCTCGCGCTCCACGAAGTCCCGCGCGAGCCGCCGCACGGCGCTCTGCTCCTCGCTGAGCTCCAGATTCATGCCGAGTCACCCCACAGAAGACGGTCCTTGAACGGCGTACTTTTAAATTAGCAGTGCTAGTTAAAAGCCGCAGCCCTACTATGTGCGCCATGGCCCGACCGCGCAAGCCCCTGCTCAGCACCGACCGGATCATCGAGAAAGCCCGCGCGCTGGTGGACGCGGAGGGCCTCGCGGCCGTCTCCACCCGCCGGCTCGCCGCGGAGCTGGGCGTCAGCGGGCCCTCGCTCTACAACCATTTCCGCACCAAGGACGAGATCCTGGAGGCCGTCGCCGACTCGGTGAGCGCGCAGGTAGACCTGTCGATGTTCGAGGACGGCCGGGAGTGGCGGACCGCGCTGCACGACTGGGCCGTCTCCTACCGGGCGGCGCTGCGCGACCACCCCAACGTCGTCCCGGTGCTGGCGCACGGTCCCGGCCGCCGTCCGGCCGGGCTGCACCTCGCGGACGCCGTCTACGGCGCGATGGTCGCGGCCGGCTGGCCCCCGGCCCAGGCCACGTCCATCGGCGCGCTGATGCGGTACTTCATCATGGGCTCCGCGCTCGGTTCCTTCGCCGGTGGCTTCGTCGACGACGCCGGCGCCTACGACCCCGCCGCCTACCCGCACCTCCAGCAGGCCCACCTCCTGGCCGAGCAGCAGGAGAAGATCGACGAGCGGGCCTTCGAGACCGGGCTGACGGCCCTGCTGGACGGACTGACGCAGCAGTACGCGCAGGTGGCGCGGGGCGTCTGAGGACACTTCGGCGCCCGCCGAACCGTGCGTGGCGCATCCTGGACGCATGACCGAGAGGGATGCCGAGGCGCCCGGCCTCGCGAGGCTGGCCGGGCTGATCGCGGACGAGACGCGCGCCGCCTGTCTGCTGGCGCTGCTGGACGGACGGGCGTGGACCGCCGGTGAGCTGGCCCGGCACGCGGGCGTCGCCGCGTCCACGGCGAGCGAGCACCTGGGCAAGCTGGTCGCGGGCGGGCTGCTCACCGAGGAGCGCCAGGGGCGGCACCGGTACGTCCGGCTGGCCGACGAGCGGGTCGCGCAACTGGTCGAGGACCTGACGGCGCAGGTCGCGCCGCAGGCCGCCGCGCGGCGTCCGCGCACCCTGCGGGCGTCGAGCGCCGGGTCGGCGATGGCCCGGGGGCGCACCTGCTACGACCATCTCGCCGGGCGGCTCGGCATCGCGGTGACCGACGCCCTCACCGGGCGCGGGCTGCTGCGCCAGGACACCGGCTTCGCGCTCACGGACGCGGGGCTCGGCTGGTTCGACGCGGCCGGGATTCCGCTGACGCCCACGGGCCGCCGTCCGTTGGCGCGGGCATGTCTCGACTGGACCGAACGCCGACCACATCTCGCGGGCGTGGCGGGCGCGGCCCTGTGCCGGCACGCCCTGGACACCGGCTGGTGCCTGCGCATCGGCTCGGAGCGGGCGGTGAAGGTCACGCCGACGGGCGAGGCCGCGCTGTCCGAGCTGCTGGGCATCGATCCGGTGGCGCTGCGCTGAGCCGCGCGGCACCGCCTCCCCGTCCGAAATCCGCGAGCCCACGAGGCCGTCGCGCCCTAACGTCTGGAGCATGATGAGCACCGCCCGCACGTCCCCCTCCGCCCCCTCCCGCCGTCCGCAGCTGCTCGCGGCCGGCGCGGCCACCGTGACCGTCGTCCTGTGGGCCTCCGCCTTCGTCTCCATCCGCAGCGCCGGCGAGGCGTACTCGCCGGGTGCGCTGGCCCTCGGGCGGCTGCTGGCCGGCGTCGTGACGCTCGGGGTGATCTGCCTGGTGCGCCGGGAAGGGCTGCCGCCGCGGCCGGCCTGGCGGGGGATCGCGATATCGGGGCTGCTGTGGTTCGGCTTCTACATGGTGGTCCTGAACTGGGGCGAGCAGCAGGTGGACGCCGGTACGGCCGCGCTCGTGGTGAACGTCGGGCCGATCCTCATCGCGCTGCTCGGCGCCCGCCTCCTCGGGGACACGCTGCCGCCGCGGCTGGTGGCGGGGATGGCGGTGTCGTTCGCCGGTGCGGTGACCGTGGGCCTGTCGATGTCCGGCGAGGGCGGTTCCTCGCTGTTCGGAGTGGTGCTGTGTCTGCTGGCCGCGGTGGCGTACGCGGGCGGGGTGGTCGCGCAGAAGCCCGCGCTGGGGCATGCGAGCGCGCTCCAGGTGACGACGTTCGGCTGCCTGGTCGGTGCGGTGCTCTGCCTGCCGTTCACGGGGCAGCTGGTGCACGAGGCGGTCGACGCTCCCGTCTCCGCGACGCTGAACATGGTGTACCTGGGCGTGTTCCCGACCGCGCTGGCGTTCACGACCTGGGCGTACGCGCTGGCCCGGACGACCGCCGGTCGCATGGGCGCCACCACGTACGCCGTGCCCGCCCTGGTGGTCCTGATGTCGTGGCTGGCGCTCGGTGAGGTGCCGGGGCTGCTCACTCTGGCGGGCGGCGCGCTGTGCCTGGCGGGTGTGGCGGTGTCGCGGTCCCGGAAGCGGGCGCGGGCCGCGGCCCCGGACGAGATGGTGGGGTCGCGGCCCGAGAACGCCTCGCGGTCAGCGTGAACGCGACCTGTCGGCCAGCACCTTGATGGACACCAGGGCGATCACCGAGAGGGCGATGATGTAGGCGGAGACGGCCATCGAGGTACCCGTCGCCTCCAGGAGCAGCACCATGACGAAGGGCGCGAGCCCTCCCCCGCCGACGGCGGCGATCTGGTAGCCGAGGGAGGCGCCGGTGTAGCGCATCTCCGGCGTGAACAGCTCGGCGAAGAGGGCGGCCTGGGGGCCGTACATGATGCTGAGGAAGCAGCTGGCGACGAAGGTGCCGACCGCCAGCCACAGCAGTGAGCCGGTGTCGATGAGCAGGAACAGCGGGACGGCCCACACGGCGATCCCGACCGCGCCGACGGTGTAGACCCTGATGCGGCCGAACTTGTCGGACAGGGCGGCGGCGCCCGGGATGAGCACCAGCTGGGTGAGGCTGACGCAGAGCGAGACGGCGAGCACCGCGCCGTGTTCCATGTCCAGTTCGCGCGTCGTGTAGTCGAGGACGCCGGTGATGATGATGTAGAACGTCGCGGTGTTCACGGCGAAGGAGCCGCCGGCCAGCAGGACCGTGCCGAGGTGATCGCGCATGATCGTGCGCAGCGGGGAGGACTGCTCGCCCTCCTCCTTCTCGGCCAGCGCCCGCTCGGCCTCCCGGAACTCCGGGGTCTCCTCGACGCGGGTGTGGATGTACCAGGCCAGCCCGAGCACGAGCAGGCCCACCACGAACGGCACCCGCCAGCCCCAGGACTCGAAGGCCGACTCGGAGGTGAACGCGCCGGCCAGCAGGAAGACCGTGTTGGCGGTGACCACGCCGATGGGGACGCCGAGCTGGACGACGCTGCCGTAGATGCCGCGCTTGCCCTCGGGGGCGTACTCGGTGGCCAGCAGCATCGCGCCGCCCCACTGGGCGCCGACGGCCACGCCCTGGGCGATGCGCAGCAGGACGAGCAGGATCGGGGCGGCGACGCCGATCGTCTCGTACGTGGGCAGCAGGCCGATGCCCGTGGTGGCCACGCCCATCAGGGTGAGCGCGAGGACCAGCATCGGCTTGCGGCCCTTCTTGTCGCCGAGCTGGCCGGCGACGATGCCGCCGATCGGGCGGGCGAGGAAGCCGACGGCGAAGGTGGCGAAGGCGGCCAGGACGCCGGCGGTGGAGCTGCCGGCCGGGAAGTACAGGTCGCCCAGGACGAGGGCGGCGGCGATGCCGAAGACGAAGTAGTCGTACCACTCGACGGCCGACGCGAGGGCCGCGGCGGTGGCGACGCGGCGGCGGTTGGGGGCGGGGGCCTCGGCGGTGGCGGCCAGGGGCTGAGCGGAGGGGGTGGTGTCCATACGGGCACGCTCCGGTGAGTGCGGAGGGGAGTGGGGCGTGGGGGAACGCAGGGGAGGAAGGGGCGGGGAGGGGACGTTGGGGAAACGTTTCGGGGAACGTACTGACCGGACGGTATGCGGTCAACAGTCGCGCGGATGTTTGTCGCACCGCGATCGTGTCGCTACGCACGGACGCGCGGCGCGCGCGGGCACACGGACCGGGGCGCCGGGCGAACCCGGCACCCTCGTGCCCGCGCGGCCTGCCGCGGCGGCCCCGAAGCGCGGCGGCCTAGAACACCACCAGCGCCCGCCCGCCCTTGCCCGCCAGCATGTTCTCGAAGGCCGCCGGGATGCCGTCCAGCGCGATGCGTTCGGTGACCAGGGCGCCGAGGTCGAGGCGTCCGGCCCGGACGTGTCCGGCCAGGACGGGGAGGTCACGGGCCGGGTCGGCGTTGCCGTAGACGCAGCCGGACAGGGTGCGGCCCCAGTGGAAGATCTCCAGGGCGTTGAAGGTGACCTGCTGGTCCTTGCCGCCGATGCCGACGACCGTGGTGCGGCCGCCGCGCCGGGTGGATTCCCAGGCGGTGCGGATGGTGGTCGCCCGGCCGACGCACTCGACGGCGACGTCGACGCCCTGCTTGCCGGTGAGGGCGCGGATCTCGCGGGCGGTGGTGTCGGAGGCGATCAGGTAGTCGGTGGCGCCGGCCGCGCGGGCCAGCTCCTCCTTCTCGGGGGACACGTCGACGGCGACGATCTTCGACGCGCCCGCGATCCGGGCCGACTGGAGGGTGGCGAGGCCCACTCCCCCGGCGCCGAAGACCGCGACCGTCTCGCCCTCGCGGACCTTCGCCGAGTGGTGGACGGCGCCGTAGCCGGTGAGGACGGCGCAGCCGAGCAGCGCCGCGTCGGTGAGCGGGATGCCGTCCGGGGCGGGCAGCACGCAGCCGGCGTCCACCACCGTCTCCTCGGCGAACGCGGCGACGTTCAGGCCGGGGTGCAGGTCGGTGCCGTCGTCGGCGCGGCGGGCGTGCACGTGCGCGGCGCCGGCCAGGGCGTTCGCGCACAGCCAGACCTCGCCGAGCGCGCAGGCGTGGCAGGCGCCGCAGGACGGGGCCCAGTTGAGGACCACGGCGTCGCCCGGCGCGACGTGGGTGACGGCCTCGCCGACGGACAGGACGGTGCCGGCGCCCTCGTGGCCGAGGACCGCGGGGAGCGGCACGCGCATGGTGCCGTTGGACAGGGACAGGTCGGAGTGGCAGACCCCGGCGGCGGCGAGCCGCACCCGCACCTGGCCGGGGCCCGGTGCGGGGAGTTCGATCCCGGTGACCTCCAGCGGGGCGCCTACGGCGGGTACGACGGCGGCTCGGACAGCGGAACGGACGGCCATGGCGTGGGCAACTCCCCTGGGGCTAGAACTGGAGGGATTTGGTCTGGAGGTACTCGGTGAGGCCGTGCGCGCCCAGTTCGCGGCCCACGCCCGACTGCTTGTAGCCGCCGAAGGGCGCCAGCGGGTTGAACCGTCCGCCGTTGATGTCGACCTGCCCGGTGTCCATCCGGCGCGCGAAGGCGACGGCCTCGGCCTCGTCCCCGGCCCAGACGGCGCCGGCGAGGCCGTACACCGTGCCGTTGGCGATGCGCAGGGCGTCCTCCTCGTCCTCGTACCGCAGGACGGACAGGACGGGGCCGAAGATCTCCTCCTGGGCGACCGTCATGTCCTCGGTGACGTCGGCGAGGACCGTCGGGCTGACGAAGTAGCCCTGCTCGTGCGGGGCCTCGGGGCCGCCCGCGACGATCCGGGCGCCCTCGGTGACGCCCTTCTCGATGTAACCGCGCACGCGTTCCCGCTGCTTGGCGTTGACGACCGGGCCGATCCGGTCGCCGTACTTCGCGGCGGCCTCGGCGGCCAGCCGCACCGCCTCGTCGTACTGGTCGCGGTGGACGAGCATGCGGGTCCAGGCGCTGCATGTCTGGCCGGAGTTGGACATGACGTTGGCGACGCCGACGTTGACGGCCTTGGCCAGGTCGGCGCTGGGCAGGATGACGTTGGCGGACTTGCCGCCGAGTTCGAGGGCGACGTTCTTGACGGCGGCGCCGGCGAGGGCGCCGATCCGCCGGCCCACCGCCGTCGAGCCGGTGAAGGAGACCAGGTCGACGCCGGGGTGCTCGGCGAGGGCCTGGCCGGCGACCGGGCCGACGCCGGTGACCAGGTTGAAGACGCCCGCGGGGATGCCCGCCTCGTGCGCCGCCTCGGCGAAGAGCTGCGCGGTGAGCGGGGTGTCCTCGGCGGGCTTCAGCACGATCGTGCAGCCGGCCGCGAGCGCCGGGGCGACCTTGGCGACGATCTGGTGCAGCGGGTAGTTCCAGGGGGTGATGGCGCCGACCACGCCGACCGGCTCGTGGTGGACGACGGAGTTGCCGACCTTCTCCTCGAAGGCGTACGTCGCCGCAAGCTCGGCGTAGGAGCCCGCGACCGCGATCGGGGCGGCGGCGTGCACGGCCTGCGAGAACTTCAGCGGCGAGCCGAGCTCGGCGGTGACCGTCTCGGCGACCTCGTCCTTGCGGGCGACCAGCACGTCCCGCAGCGCGGCCAGGCGCGCGGCCCGCTCGGCGGGCGGGGTGGCGGCCCAGCCCGGCAGTGCGGCGCGGGCCGCCCGTACGGCGGTGTCGACGTCCAGGGCGGTGCCGGCGGGGACCGTGCCGATCACCCGCTCGTCGACCGGGTTCACGACGTCGATCGTGTCCCGGCCGTCGGCGGACCGCCAGGCCCCGTCGATGTACATGCCGTCGTGTGCCTTCATCGGGTTCCCTCCGGGCGGGCTTTGTCGTCCGGCCCCAAACTAGCGCCGATAGTTTTACGGCACCAGGGGCTCCCCCGATGGTGGCGCGGCTCACCCTCTCCGGGGACCCGGTCCGGCGGGTTCACTCCTCCAGGTCCGGCAGCCGCGCGGGGGCGGGGCAGATGCGGTCGCCGTGCTGGTCGAAGACGAACAGGTGGTCGAGGTCGACGAGCAGCGGGACCTGCATGCCGTGGCGCAGGTCGATGTCGGGGGTGGTCCGGACGATCAGGTCGCCGGGGAGGCGGCCGTCGGGGGCGGTGACGGCGGGTCCCCGCTCCCGCGCTTCCTCCGCTTCGTCCATGACCGCCAGCTGCCCGGCGCGCAGGGCTCCCGCCCGTTCCCTCAGCCGGTCCAGGACGGTGCCGTCGCGGCGGCGGCGCCGGACGGGCCGGGTGGCGAGCCGCGGGGCTTCCAGGTCGGGCACGACGGCGGGCCGCGAACCGGTGTTGAGGTGGACGAGGATCTCGTGGCCCTGGAACTCGACGTGCTCCACCAGGCCGGTGAGCAGCACCTCGCCGGGGCGGGCGGACGAGGGCTTCGCGATCCGGACGGCCTCCGAACGCAGGCCCACGATCACCTCCCGGCCCTGCTGGACGCGGAGCAACTGGTGGTCCAGGCAGAGCGGTTCGGGCAGGCGCAGGAACTGCTTGCCCAGACTGATCGTCATCGCGCCGTCCAGCGGGGCGCGTACGAGGCCGCGCAGCAGGTTGATGCGCGGGATGCCGATGAAGGCGGCGACGAAGACGTTGCGGGGCAGGGCGTACACGGCGCGCGGGGTGTCCACCTGCTGGAGCACGCCGCCGCGCAGGACCGCGACCCGGTCACCGAGGGACATGGCCTCGGACTGGTCGTGGGTGACGTAGATCGTGGTGACGCCCAGTTCCCGGGTCAGCCTGGTGATCTCGGCGCGCAGGTGGTTGCGGAGCTTGGCGTCCAGGTTGGACAGCGGCTCGTCCATCAGGAAGGCGGTGGGGTGGCGGGCGATGGCCCGGCCCATGGCGACGCGCTGGCGTTCGCCGCCGGAGAGCTGGGCGGGGAGGCGGTCGAGGAGGTCCTCGATGCCCAGCATGCGGGCGGTGGCGTCCACGCGGGGTCCGGGGTCGGTCTGGGGGTCCTCGACGCGCAGCGGGAAGCCGATGTTCCCGCGGGTCGTCATGTTGGGGTACAGGGCGAAGTTCTGGAAGACCATCGCCATCCGCCGCTCGGCGGGGAGCAGGTCGTTGGCGTAGGCGCCGTCCAGCAGCACCTCGCCCTCGGTGACCTCCTCCAGGCCGGCGATCATGCGCAGCACGGTCGACTTGCCGCAGCCGGAGGGGCCGAGCAGGACGAGGAACTCGCCCGGCGCGATGTCCAGCGACAGCCGGTCCACCACGCGGACGCCTCGCGCGAAGGTCTTGCTCACGTCGTGCAGGGAGATGGCGCGTGTCATGGAGGTGCCCCCGGGGGCTCACTGGGCGCTGGTGCTCCGCGGTCGGACGCCCTCGTGCGGGTCGTACGGGGCGTGTGAGTCACGGAAGTTAACGGACAGTGCGCGGCCGGGGGAAGACGCCGGACCGGATCCCCCTCCATCGTCCAACTGGTGAGAAAGCGGACGATCGGATTCCCGTCAGCCGTCCCCGCCGCTGCTGCCGCTGCTGCTCCCGCCCCCGCGCGAACGACGGTTCGACGCGCGCAGCAGTTCGCCCGCCAGCAGGGTCGCCCTGGAGACCCCCCGCGTCCAGCGCGGGCCGCCCCGGGCCGCCCACACGACGCAGACACAGCCGCCTATGACCAGCAGCAGGATCGCGGACAGAAAGACGAGGATCATGCTCATCCCTTCGGTTCCCGACACGGCCGGCCACTGCCGGCCCGGTCCGTGCCATCCTGCCCGATCGCCGCGCGCCGCCGGCCGGCCGCACCCGCCGGCGGGGAGCGCAGCGCGACCCCCGAGGAGAGCAGGAGCAGTCCGCCGAGCATCACGAAGGGCGCGGCGACGCCCGCGACGCCCGCGATCAGTCCGGCCGCGGCGGGTGCGGCGACCTGGCCGAGGCGGTTGCCGGTCAGCCGCAGGGCGAGGGCGGTGGAACGCGCCTCGTCGGGGGCGGCCTGGACGACCGTCGTCATGGACAGCGGCTGGCCGACGCCGAGGCAGAAGCCGAGCACGACCAGCATCAGCGCGAGCGCCCACACCGGCACCGGCAGCGCGACCCCGGCGCACAGCAGGGCGGCCAGCAGACAGGTGACCGTGAGCAGCACCGTGCGGCCGAGCAGCCGCAGCAGGGGTGTCAGCACGAGCCGGCAGGCGATGGTGGCCGCCGCGCGCAGGCTGAGCAGGACGCCGATGACGGCCGGGGAGATGCCCCGGTGCTCGCCGACCACCGGCAGATAGGCGGTGAGGACGTCGGTCGCGGACAGCACCGACAGGCTGATCAGAATGCCCGCCGGCACGCCCCTGGCCCGCAGGATGCTCCCCACAGGTACGCGCGCGCCGCCCCGCTCCTTACCTGCTCCGGCGGCCCTCGGGTGCTCTATGCGCCACAGGGACGTGAAGGCGACCGCCGCGCCCGCGCCCGCCACCACCAGGGCCAGCGCGCTGCTGCCGGCCATGTCGGGGCCCCCGATCAGCGCGCCCGCCGCGATGGGGCCGATCAGCTGGCCGAGCGAGGCGCCGATGGTGAAGTGCCCGAAGTTGCGGTCCTGTTCGTGCGGCGCGGACTGGCGGGCGACCAGCGACTGGGCGCCGATGACGAAGCAGAGGTGACCGAGGCCCATGACACCGCTCCACAGGGCCATCGCCCACAGGGACCCGGCGACGCCGCTGAGCGCGCAGCCGCCGGCGATGAGCACCACGCCGACGGGCAGCAGGGGCGCGCAGCGGCCGTGGTCGGTACGGCGGCCCAGCGGGACGGCGGCGAACAGCGGCAGCAGCGCGTACACACCGGCGATGACGCCGACCGCGCGTTCGTCCGCGCCCAGCGCGAGGGCCCGGTAGGAGACGGCGGGCCGCGCCATCGACACGGCCCCCTGCGCGAAGCCGAAGGCGATGACGAGGCGGAGCAGCCAGCCGCGGTTCCCACCGGGCGTCATGATCGTGTCCTTCCTGTACGACTCACCGCGCAGCCGCCGCGGAAGCCGTTCCGATGATCAGATGATGCCGAACAGGATGCCCGCCGCGAGAATCACCAGGCTCGTCAGGACCGCCCACTTCACGACGAACCGCGTGTGGTCGCCGAACTCGACCTTCGCCATGCCGACCAGGACGTAGACGGCCGGGACGAGCGGGCTGGACATGTGCAGCGGCTGGCCGACGATCGAGGCGCGGGCGATCTCCAGCGTCGACACGCCGTGTGCGTGTCCGGCCTCGGCGAGCACGGGCAGGACGCCGAAGTAGAAGCCGTCGTTGGACATGAAGTAGGTGAGCGGCAGGCTCAGCAGGCCGGTGACCAGGCCCATGTGCGGGCCCATGCCGTCGGGGATGGTGTCCACGAGCCAGTTGGCCATGTGGTCGACCATGCCGGTGCCGGTGAGGACGCCGGTGAAGACGGCGGCGGCGAAGACCATGCCGGAGACGTTGAGCACGTTGTCGGCGTGGGCGGCGATCCGGGCCTTCTGGTCCGGTATGTGCGGGAAGTTCACGGTGAGCGCGAGCGCGGCGCCGAGCAGGAAGAGCACCGGGATCGGCAGCACCTCCATGATCATGGCGGTGAGCAGCGCGACCGTGAGCAGCACGTTGAACCAGTACAGCTTGGGGCGCAGGGTGGGCCGGTTCGGGTCGAGGCCCTTGAAGTCGTCGTCCGACGCCTCGTCCTGTCCGGCGGAGCCGCCGGGGCCGCCGGCACCCTCGGAGCGGTCCGCTCCGCCCGAGCCACCACGACCCGCACCGGCCTTGGCACCCGCACCCGCACCCGCACCGACCAGCACCGTCTCGCTCTCCGGCTCCGGCTCCCGCACCAGCGCCTCGTCCAGCGTCAGCGTGCCCACCCGCCGGCGCTCGCGCAGACCGAGCACGTACGACAGGGCGATGACCGCGAGCAGACCGACGGCCAGGGCGGGGATCATCGGGACGAAGATGTCGGTGGCGTCGACCTTGAGCGCGGTGGCGGCGCGGGCGGTGGGACCGCCCCAGGGCAGCGTGTTCATCACGCCGTTGGCCATCGCGGCGACGCCGGTCATCACGACCAGGCTCATCTTCAGCCGCTTGTACAGCGGATACATGGCCGAGACCGTGATCATGAAGGTGGTGGAGCCGTCGCCGTCGAGCGAGACGATCGCGGCGAGCAGCGCCGTACCGACGACGACGCGCATCGGGTCGGCCTTGCAGAACTTCAGGATGGCCCGGACGATCGGGTCGAAGAGCCCGACGTCGATCATCACCCCGAAGTAGACGATCGCGAACATGAGCATCGCCGCGGTGGGGGCGAGGCTGGACACGCCGTCGATGACGTAGTCGCCGAGGTGGGCACCCTTGCCGACGAACACGCAGAACAGCGCGGGAATCAGCACGAGCGCCGCGATCGGCGACATCTTCTTCGCCATGATCAGGACCAGGAAGGTCGCGATCATGGCGAAGCCGAGGATGGTCAGCATGTGTGAGTACCTAACGTTCGCCCTTGAACATTCCACCGGGGGCAGGCGGTGCGAGCGACGTTAGGTGCCGTGAAGTCGCGTTAACAAGACGTTGACGTGCGAGCAATAAGCGCAAAACTCCAGGTCACAGCTTTGCTCAGATCAGGGCGTGGCCACCGGGGTGAGTTTTACGGGTACGCCGTTGAGGACCGCGTTGCCCGAGAGCGGGTCGAGCAGGCTGCCGTCGAGGAGCTGGTTGACGTTGACGCCGGGTTCGGTGGCGGCGTGGGTCTGGCGGGTGCCGGGGCGGTCGTGGCCCCAGCCGTGCGGGAGGCTGACCACGCCGGGCCGGACGGTGTCGGTGACCTCGGCGGGGACGGTCACCTCTCCCCCGGGCCCCTGGACACGCACGGGCTGCGCGCCGCGTACGCCGAGCCGTCCGGCGTCGTCGGGATGGACGTGCAGGGTGCAGCGGTTGGAGCCGCCGGTGAGGGCCGGGATGTTGTGCATCCAGCTGTTGTTGGACCTGAGGTGCCGGCGGCCGACGAGGACGAGCCCGGAAGGGCGCTCGGCCAGGGCGTGCCGCAGGCGCGGCAGGTCGCCGGCGATCGGCTCCGGCAGCAGCTCCACCTTGCCGCTGCGGGTCTTCAGCGGCTGCGGCAGGCGTGGGCGCAGCGGGCCGAGGTCGATGCCGTGCGGGTGGGCGAGCAGGCGATCCAGGGTCAGCCCGTCGGGGCGTACGCCGAAGCCGTCACCGTAGGGGCCGAGGCGCAGCATCATGTCGAGCCGTCGCTCGGGGCCGTTCTCGCCGGTGAGCCGTGCGGTCAGGTCGCCGGGGTCGCGGCCGTGCACGGGTGAGTGCGGGTCGCGGACGGACTTGCCGAGGGTCTGCTCGATCACCATGGCGTCGACGGCGGACGGGTCGGCGCCGTGCCTGCCGGTGACGGCCAGGGTCAGCCGGGCCAGGATCTCGGTCTCGGCCATGCGGCCGGGCTCCAGCGGGACGGCGGGGCGGGTGTAGCGGACCTGGTTGCGGACGGCGAGGGTGTTGAACGCGAAGTCGTGGTGCGGGCTCTGCGCGGGCGGGGGCGGCGGCAGGACGACGTCGGCGTGGCGCGAGGTCTCGTTGAGGTAGGGGTCGACGCTGACCATGAAGTCGAGCGAGCCGAGCGCCTTGTCGAGTCGGTCGCCGTCGGGGGCGGAGAGCACGGGGTTGGCAGCGATGGTGATCAGCGCGCGGACCGGCTCGTCGGTGGCGGTGGCGGCGTCCGCGTCCGCGTCGGTGGCGGTGGCGGTGGCGGTAGCGGTGTCGGCGCCGGTGGCGGTAGCGGTGTCGGCGCCGGTGGCGGCGCCGGTGGCGGTGCCGGTGCGGGTGGCGGTGCCGGTGCGGGTGGCGGCGCCGGTGGCGGTGCCGGTGCGGGTGGCGGTGGCGGTGGCGGTATCGATCTCCTCCGCCAGGGCGGACAGGGGCAGTTCGCCCTTGGCCTCGGGGTGTCCGCTCACCCGGGAGCGCCAGCGGCCGAGCGCGAATCCGTGGCCGGGTCCGGCGGGGCGCGGGGTTCGGTCGGTGGCGGCCTGCGGGAAGAGGGCGCCGCCGGGCCGGTCGAGGTTGCCGGTGAGGATGTTGAGGACGTCCACGAGCCAGCTGGCGAGGGTGCCGTGCGGGACGGTGCAGCTGCCGATGCGGCCGTAGACGGCGCCGGTGCGGGCGGCGGCGAGTTCGCGGGCGAGGGCGCGCGTCACGCCGGCGTCCACGTCGCAGGCGGCGGCGACGGACTCGGGGGTGAAGTCGCGTACGGCGTCCCGGACTTCGTCGACCCCGATCACGTGCGGGGCGAGGGCGTCGAGGCCGACCAGGTCCTCTTCGTACAGCACGTGGACCATCGCGGCGAGCAGCAGGGCGTCGGTGCCGGGGCGGATCGCCACGTGCCGGTCGGCGAGCTTCGCGGTGCGGGTGCGGCGGGGGTCGATGACGGTGAGGGTGCCGCCGCGACCGCGCAGGGCCTTGAGCCGGCCGGGGAAGTCGGGCGCGGTGCACAGACTGCCGTTGGACTCCAGCGGGTTGGCGCCGATCAGCAGGAGGTGGTCGGTGTGGTCGAGGTCGGGTACCGGGATGGCGTTGGCGTCGCCGAAGAGCAGCCCGCTGGAGACGTGCTTGGGCATCTGGTCGACCGTGGACGCGGTGAAGAGGCTGCGGGTGCCGAGGGCGGCGAGCAGGACGGGCGGGTAGAGGGCGCCGGCCACGGTGTGCACGTTGGGGTTGCCGAGGACGAGGCCGACGGAGTGCGGTCCGTGCCGCTCGGCGACGGTGCGGACGCCGGCGGCGACCGCGTCGAAGGCCTCCTCCCAGGTGGCCTCGCGCAGTTCGCCGTCCCTGCGCACCAGCGGCGTGCGCAGCCGGTCGGGGTCGGAGTCGACGGCCCCGAAGGAGGCGCCCTTGGGGCAGATGAAGCCGTGGCTGAAGACGTCGTCGCGGTCGCCGCGGGCGGCGGTGACCTCGGTGCCGTCGATGGTGAGGGCCAGGCCGCAGGTGGCCTCGCACAGGGGGCAGATACGCAGGGCGGTGCGGGACACGGGTCCTCCCGGAGGGCGGCGTCGCTCTTGCCGCGAGCATACCGACCGGTAGGCATGTTGGGGAGCCCCTGCGATCCCTGCGCGAACGGCCGCACGGCGCGGTACGTCAGTCGAGCACGCGCCCCAGATACGCCCGGAGCAGCTCCCGCGCCTCCTCGATGATCTTCTCGTCCCCGTCCGGCGCGACCCGGAAGGCGAGCTGGACGAGGGTGTCGGCGGTCTCCACGGCGACGAGGAAGACGCGGCGCAGATCGTCGTCGGGGCGGCGGCCGAGGTAGCCGGAGAGCAGCTCCGTGAGCCGCTCGGCGACGCGGTGGTTGGGGACGGTGGCCCGGTCGCCGACCGGGATCTGGTTGCCGAAGTCGATCAGGGAGAAGCCGGGGGCGGTCCGCTTCATCGCGAGGTACTCGTCGAGCACCGCGTCCAGGGCGCCGCGCCAGCCGCCGTCGCCCGTCTCCGTGAGCCGTTCGGTCACGCGTTCCGCGTAGCGCTCCAGGTTGCGCTGGGCCAGCGCGTCGGCCATCTGCCGCTTGTTGCCGAAGAAGCGGTACACCGACCCGATGGGGACGTCCGCGCGCAGCGCCACGGCCCGGGTGCTCAGGGCGTCGTAGCCCACCTCGTCGAGGAGGTCGGCGCAGGCGTCGAGGATCCTGGTCAGCCGTTCGGCGCTGCGCCGCTGCACGGGGGCGCGGCGGAGCGGGGTCGCGTGGGACACGGTCCTCATGATGCCCTCACCGTGCCGTCGCGGGTGTGGGAACCGTCCGGCCCTCGATCTCCTCGGGCTCCGTCGCCTCCGTCGGCTCGGTGTCCGACGCCGTGATGTCCGCCGTACTCTCGACGGGCTCACCGTCGACGGCCCAGACGGTGTCGTCGTCGGCGTACAGCCGGACCGTGACCTGGTGGGTGCCGCGCGGGACCAGGTCGGCGGTGAGCCGGTACTCCGGGCCGCGCAGGCGGGTGAGGAGGTCGCCGTCGAGGAAGAGGTGGGCGACGCCCCGGCCGGGCACCGCCTCGGCGTCCGTGCCGTCCGGCGAGAACCTGAAGCCGCGGACGGTCAGGCGTACGTCCCAGCTGTCGTCGTTCTCGGGCTGCACCTCGATGCCGACCTCGGGCGCCTGCTCGGCGTCCACCTCCCGGTAGCGCCGGCCCTGCTCGTCGGTGGTGTCGAGCAGCCTGCCCACCGGGGTGGCCGACTCCCCGGCCTCCGGTTCTCCGTCATCGCCCGAGCCGCAGCCCGCGGATCCGGTCAACAGCAGGACGCAGACCGCGAGCACGGCGAGCACTCCCCGCGTCCACGACATGACGCGAGACTAGAACACGGGTCCGACAGTCCGGATCCCCCGGGGGCCTGGTTCCGGTCATCCTTCAGGAGGAGGCGCGCGCCGGACGGGGAAGAACCGGGACGCACCGGGAAGACCCGTACGCCCTCTTGCGCGCGAGAAACCGCAATCCTACGGTGTGCCATAGGAATCGGGTTGCGAGGGAGCGATCAATGAGCGGGGACGCGCGGAAGACCGCGGAGGGGCTGGCCTATCTGTCCGGTTTCGGCAACGAGCACAGCTCGGAGGCCGTCGCGGGCGCACTGCCCGAGGGCCGGAACTCGCCGCAGCGGGCGCCGCTCGGGCTGTACGCGGAGCAGTTGAGCGGCACGGCGTTCACCGAGCCCCGGGCGCACAACCGGCGTTCGTGGCTGTACCGGATCCGCCCCTCGGCCGCCCACCCGGCGTTCACCCGCGCGGGCAACGGCGCGATCCGCACCGCGCCCTTCGCCCAGGCCGTGCCGGACCCGAACCGGCTGCGCTGGAACCCGCTGCCGGAGCCGGCGGCCGGGACGGACTTCGTCGCGGGCCTGTGGACGCTCGGCGGCAACGGCGACGCGACCCAGCGCACCGGCATGGCCGTGCACCTGTACCACGCGACGGCCTCCATGGAGCGCGTGTTCAGTGACTCCGACGGCGAGCTGCTCATCGTCCCGGAGCGCGGCGGCCTGCTGCTGCGCACCGAGTTCGGGCTGCTGCACGCCGAGCCCGGCCATGTGGCGCTGATCCCGCGCGGGGTGCGCTTCCGGGTGGAGCTGCTGGACGCCGACGCCCGCGGCTACGTCTGCGAGAACTACGGCGCCCCCCTCCAGCTGCCGGACCTCGGCCCGATCGGCGCCAACGGCCTGGCGAACGCGCGGGACTTCATGGCACCGGTCGCCGCCTACGAGGACGACGGGGACACGCCGGGTCCGGTGGAGGTGGTCAACAAGTTCTGCGGCAACCTCTGGACGGCCGAGTACGACCACTCCCCGCTGGACGTCGTCGCCTGGCACGGCAACCACGTGCCGTACGTCTACGACCTGCGCCGCTTCAACGTCATCGGCACCATCTCGTACGACCACCCGGACCCGTCCATCTTCACGGTGCTCACCTCACCGTCGGACACCCCCGGCCTCGCGGGCGTCGACTTCGTGGTCTTCGCGCCGCGCTGGCTGGTGGGCGAGGACACCTTCCGGCCGCCGTACTTCCACCGGAACGTGATGAGCGAGTACATGGGCCTGATCGAGGGCGCCTACGACGCCAAGGCGGAAGGCTTCGTGCCGGGCGGCGGCTCGCTGCACAACATGATGTCGGCGCACGGCCCGGACCGGGAGACCTTCGACCGGGCGAGCGCCGCCGCACTGAAGCCGCAGCGGATCGACGACGGCCTGGCGTTCATGTTCGAGACCCGGTGGCCGGTGACCCTCACCCCCCAGGCGGCCCGCGCCGAGCACCTGCAACCCGGCTACGACGACGTCTGGCAGGGCCTGGAGCGTCACTTCCGCCCCTTGCACTGAGGTTTCCCTACCGGTACGGATGGCCCGTGACCTCCTTCGCCCCGGACTCCATCGTCCTGAACCGCAAGCTGCCGCTGTGGTACCAGGTGTCGCAGTCGCTGCGCGCCTCGATACTCGGCCGCTCGCCCCGGGACCCGCTGCGGCTGCCCACCGAGGAGCAGTTGGCCGGTCACTACGGGGTGAGCGTGCTGACCATGCGGCAGGCGCTCAAGGAGCTGGAGGACGAGGGGCTGATCACCCGGCACCGCCGGCGCGGCACGTTCATCGAGCCCGACGCCCGGCGGGGCGCCCCCGTGCGGCTGCTGGGTTCGGTGGACGCGATCGTGGCGCAGCAGTCCGGCATGAAGGCCGAACTGCTGGACCACGGCACGGTGCCGGTGCCGCCCGAGGTCGCCGAGTACTTCCCCGAGTCGCCGAACGTGGGGACGTACCACCGGCTGCGCTGCGACGAGACGACGGGCGAGCCCACCAACCACGCCCGCAACTACGTCCGTCCCGAACTGGCCGCCCGCATCGACGTGGACGACCTCGCCAGATGGCCGATGACCAAGGTGCTGCGGGACGTGGTCGGGATCGACATCAGCCGGATCACGGACACCGTGGAGGCCCGGCTCGCCGACCCGGAGACGGCCCGGCTGCTCGAAGTCCCGCTGCTCAGCCCGATCCTGCACTACACGGGCGTCACCTACGACACCGCGGGCCGGGTACTGGACGTGGCGGTCATCCACTACCGGGGCGACCGGTTCTCCTTCACGGTCACCCTGGACGCCACATGAGGCCGTGCCGTCCCGTCGTACGATGCCCGGCGTGACGCACGACGACGCTCCGCCGCTGGCGGACCTCATGCCGTGGTCCGTCGCACCGCCACGGCTCGGCCGGGGGTGGCCGACGGCGCCCGACGCGGCGTCCCTGAAGGCCCGCTGGGACGCGCTGGTGAAGGCCGAGGGCGCCGACCGCGCGGCCCTGTTCGAGCCGACCCGCTCCCGCACCCCGTACACGGCGGTCGGACGGCTGCCGGGCGGCGCCGGGGGCACCGAGCGGCTGGCGCGCGCCTCGGGGCCGTGCCCGGAGCCGCTGCGGGTGCTGCGCGCGCCCTTCGACGAGCAGTGGCTGATTCCCGACCACCGGCTGATCGACGCGGCCCGCCCGGAGCTGTGGCGGGTGGCGGACGAGCGGCAGGTGTTCGTCGTGGAGGCGCCCGAGGCCACCGGCCCGCCGCTGCTCCTCGCCGGCTCCCGGCTGCCGTTGTTCGGCCCCGCCCGGATCCGCCCGCTGTACCGCAGGCCCGGCGGCGCGGAGCCCAACCTGGCCCCGGGCCTCCTGGAGCACCTCGCCGCCCGGCTCGGGCGGCCGGTCGCGCCGCTGGACGTGCTGGCCTGGTCGGTCGCGGCCGTGCGGCCCGGCGGGACGGTCCCGTTCACCGCGGACCCCGCGTTGTGGGAGCGGGGCGTCGAGCTGGGGCGGCGCGCGCTGTGGCTGATGCTGCGCGACGGCGAACGCCCCAAGCTGCCGGGCGGGCGCCGCCCGTACGTCCGTGCCCCGCTGCCCGCGCGCCCGCTGACCTTGCGCTACGACCCGGACGACGAGGTCCTGCACCTGGACGAGGGCCGCGTCTCCCCCGTGCCGCCCGGCGCCTGGGAGTTCGAGGTGGGCGGGGTCCGGGTGCTGGAGCAGTGGTTCGCGGCCCGCACCGCCGAGGGCGAGCCGGGCACGCTGGCGGCGATCCGCCCGGCGGCCTGGCCGCAGACCTGGACGTCCGAGCTGCTGGAGCTGATCACCGTCCTCACCCTGCTCGGCGAAGTGCGCTCCGGGTATGCGGAGTTGACGGTGACGGCAAAGATCACGGCGGCGGAGCTGCGCGAGGCGGGCGTGCTGCCGGTGCCCGCGTCGGCCCGCCGGCCGGCCTCCGTGCTGGACGGCCGGGAGGAGGGGCCGGAGGGACAGCTGGCGCTGCTGTAGCAGTCCCCGGCCCCGGCGCTCAGGAAAAGCCGTCCAGCACCCTGGTCAGCGCCCGCTCGAAGACCGCCTCCAGGTCGATCGGACCCGCGTCCTCGGCGAAGGTCGCGGCCAGCCGCGGATAGGCGCCGCTCGCGAGCCGCCCGCCCAGGTAGGCGATGCGCGTCGCGTCCTCCTGTTCCTGCGACCAGGGCAGCGACCGGGTGCGCTCCACGGTGGAGATCTCGTTGGTGACGTAGGTCGTCACGACGCCGTTCACCATCGCGACCAGCTCCATCTTGGTGCCCGGGGGCGCGTCGAAGGGGTCGAGGCAGGTCAGGCAGTGTTCCAGGTAGCGCAGGGCGTTGGGGCTGAAGCCGTAGACCGGGGACATCAGGCGGGGCAGCCAGGTGTGGCGGTGCATCAGCGCGCGGGTCTGGTGGGCCACCCGGATCATGTCGGCGCGCCAGTCGCCGCTCGGTTCCCACAGCTCGTGCTCGCCGCTGACCGCGTCCATCATCAGCTCGTACAGGTCCTCCTTGCGGGGGACGTAGTTGTAGAGCGACATCGTGCCGCAGCCCAGCGCGGCGGCGACGTGCCGCATCGAGACCGCGTCCAGCCCCTCGGCGTCGGCGATCCGCACCGCGGCGGCGGCGATGTCGGCACGGGTGTACGCCGGTCTCGGCCCCCGGCCGGTGCGCTCGGGGCGCGACCAGATCACTTCGGGTACGGCCGCTCGGCCCGCCATCGTTCATCACCTCGGCCACCATCCTAGTTACGTACAGCGTACGTAGTGCGCTATGGTCGTCCCATGACTACTACGTACGCTGTACTTAGTGAGGGTCTGGAGAAGCGCTTCGGCGAGGTGCGCGCGCTCCGCGGCCTGGATCTGGCCGTGGCCGAGGGCACGGTGTGCGGACTGCTCGGGCCGAACGGAGCGGGCAAGACCACGGCGGTGCGGCTGCTGACGACGCTGCTGCGGCCGGACGCGGGGTCGGCCCGGATCGCCGGGCACGATCTCGTCCGCGAGGCGGCCGCGGTGCGGCGCCGGATCGGGGTCACCGGGCAGTACGCGTCGGTGGACGGGGACCTCACCGGACGCCAGAACCTGCGGCTGTTCGCCCGCCTGCACCGGGTGCCGGACGCGGCGGCGCGGACCGGTGAACTGCTCGACCGCTTCGGTCTGACCGAGGCCGCCGACCGGCCCGCGTCCACCCTGTCCGGCGGCATGCGGCGCCGTCTCGACCTGGCGGCGAGCCTCGTCCGCCGCCCCGACGTGCTCTTCCTGGACGAGCCGACGACCGGCCTGGACCCGGCAAGCCGCAACCGGATCTGGGACGCCGTGCGCGCCCTGAAGGAGGACGGCACGACCGTGCTGCTCACCACGCAGTACCTGGAGGAGGCCGACCGCCTCGCCGACGACATCGCCCTGGTGGACCGGGGCCGGGTCGCGCACACGGGGTCGCCGGCCGAACTCAAGGCGCTGGTGGGGGCGTACGCGGAGGCCGTCGTCGCCCACCCGGACGCCATGGCGCGGGCGGCGGGCGTCCTGGACCGCCTCACGGGGACGGAGCCGGCGCTGGACCACGACCGGCGCACGGTCGGCGCGGTCAGCACGGACGCGACGCTGACCCTGCCGCGCCTGGTGCGCGAACTCGACGCGGCCGGGGTGCCGCTGGTGGACGCGAGCCTGCGGCCGCCGACCCTCGACGACGTCTTTCTCCGCCTGACCGACAGCAAGGAGCTGGTGGCATGAGCACGGCGACAAGGCCGGGGCAGCCGGGGCCGTACGGCCTGGCGTACGACGGATCGGCCATGCTGGGCCGCCAGTTGCGGCGGCTCCGGAACAATCCGGGCCTGCTGATCCTCACCCAGACGATGCCGGTCACGATGCTGCTGTTCTTCGGCTACGTCTTCGGCAGCGCGCTGGCGATGCCGGGCGAGGAGTACCGCTCCTTCCTGGTGCCGGGCCTGCTGGTCGCGACGGCCGCGAACGGCATCATGACCGGCATGTTCCAGGCCGCCCAGGACACCCACCGGGGCGTGACGGACCGCCTGCGCACCCTGCCGGTGAGCCGGGCCGCCGTGCCGCTCGGGCAGTCGGTGGCGGACGTGCTCGTCACGGCGGCGGGGACGGTGCCGCTGCTGCTGGTGGGTCTCGCGGTGGGGTGGCGGATCGAGGGCGGCGCGGCCGGCGCGGTGGGTGCGGTGGGGCTGTTGCTGCTGTTCCGGTTCGCGACGACGTGGATCGGGATCTTCCTGGGGCTGCTCACCCGGAGTGAGGAGGCCGCCGGTCAACTGGGCGGCGCGACCTTCATCCTGCCGTTGCTCTCCAACGCGTACATCCCGACCGACGGTCTGCCCGGCTGGCTGCGCACGGTGGCCGAGTGGAATCCGATCAGCGCGGTGACGACGGCGCTGCGTGACCTGTTCGGCAACGCGCCGGTGCCGGACGGGGCGGCGTGGCCGGTGGCGCATCCCGTGGCCGGATCATTGGCCTGGTGCGCGCTGCTGCTGGCGGTGTTCGTCCCGCTCGCCGTACGCCGGTACGCGCGCGGCGAGCGCTGAGCACGCCGGTGGGCGCCACCGCCGGGCGGGAGGCTGCGGGTCGCGGGCCTGGGACCTGACGGGTCTACGGGTCTACGGGTCTACGGGTCTACGGGCCTACGGGACAGGCGTACGGGAAACACCCGCGCTCGGGAACACACCGGGGCGCCGCTGCGTGCCGTGGGGATGACGGACGAGTGCGCGGCGCCGCGCCGGGACGGTGTGGCCTCCGGAGCGCGGGCCTCAGTTGCCGCCGAACAGCGAGCGGCGCAGTCGGCGCAGTGGCGCGAACAGCGAGACCCGGCGCACCCTGGCGCCCCTGCTGCTGCGCTTGTGCGCGGGCTCACGCGCAGTCAGCTCACGCATCAGCGACGTCGCCTCCAGGGTCTCCCGCTGTGGGAGGGCGGGCCCTCCGAGCACCGCGAGATGCCGGTCGAGACGCGAGCTGCTCGCGCTGCTCTTGCAGGTGATCGCAGGCACCCTTGCCCTGCTGCGCACTGTTATCTGTTCCATGTCACTCCCCACCCGTACGAGTCCACCCGGCCCGGGCAGGGTAACCCTATCGCCCCGGTACGGGATGCGTGTATCGCGGTCACAGGATTCACCTTCCCCGTAAGGGGGTTGACGATTACTCTCCGAATCCGGCAGATTCCAGGGCGAGTTGGACAACCGGGCTGCTGGTCGGCCGGACCGACCCCCCTGCGGGCTCGACGGTCACCGCGAGTGACGTCGCGGACCGGTTCAGACCGGACGCGATCAGGGGCGTGTCGCCGTCCAGGAGCCCGAGGGAACGCGGCCCGGCGCCGGGGCGCACGAGCCACAGTTGGTGCACGCGGTCGCCCGGCGGCTCGCCGTATCCGCTCAGGGTGACCACCGCGCGCCCCTCGGCGGCGGAGGCGACCACTCCGATGCCGCGGCCGCGGTCGTCCGTGCCGCTCGTCGCGCGGGCGTCCGGAGCCGCGAGAACGTGGGCGATCTCACGTGCCCGGTCCCGCGCCGTGTCCAACTCGTCCCGGGTCCGGTCCGCCTGCACGGCGAAGAGCGAGGCGACCACGAGCGCCGCGGCGGCCGTCACCGTGGCGAACGGCACCAGCAGGGGACGCGGCCGGACCGCGCGGGACCGCTCCGGCGTCCGCCGGCCCTCCCACACGTGGGCGGGCAGCCGGAGCGCGGGCCCGCTGCCGGCCGCGGGCTCCTGCGGGGTGGTGCGTACGGCGGCCAGGACCCGTTCGCGCAGGGCGGCCGGTGCCGGGGCGGCCGTGGACCAGGCCAGCCGGACGGCGTCCTCGGACAGGGCCCGCACCTCGGCGGCGCACCGGTCGCATCCGTCCAGGTGCCGTTCGAAGCGGACCCGTTCGGCGCCTTCCAGGGCGTCCAGGGCGTAGGGGGCGGCGAGGGAGTGCAGGTCGCCGCGGCGGGACAGCCGGCCGAGGAGGCTCATGCGGTACCTCCGAGGCAGTCGCGCAGGCGGCCTAGTCCGTCCCGCATCCGCGTCTTCACCGTGCCCAGCGGCAGGGAGAGGCGCTCGGCCACCTCCCGGTAGGTGTAGCCGTCGTAGTAGGCGAGGGTGACCGACTGGCGTTGCAGGGCGGTCAGCCGGTCCAGGCAGCGGCGCACCCACTCGCGTTCGAGACCCGCCTCGACCTCCTCGGAGACCTGGTCGAAGGCGGGGTGGTGGGCGCGCCTCGCCTCGCGCCGCTCGCGTTCGCCGGCCGCGCGGGCGCTGCGCACCCGGTCGACGGCGCGGCGGTGGGCGACGGTGAGGATCCACGACAGGGCACTGCCGCGGCGCGGGGGGAACACCCCCCCCGCCCCCCCCC
>NZ_JBHXNW010000074.1:13948-45190 GCF_042717365.1 Streptomyces sp. NPDC058534 | reverse complement strand
CGAGGATCGGACCAGGGCAAGGCGACCGCACACGGCCACGCCGCGCCCGAAAAGCCCGAAACACCCGGGCAACCACAGAATTCTAGAGACGCTTCCCTGGTCCGTCGAGCCTGGACGGATTCAGCGATGACAACGGCTGGCGCAAGGTCGAGCGCCCGGCCTCGCCCGGCTGGTCGGCGGACGAACAGGCCGAGGTCGAGAAGCTCCGGCAGCGCGAGCGCGAGCTGGCCGTCTTCGTCAGCACGCATCGCTACTGGTCGGACATAACCGGCCCCGACCAGGTGAACGCCCGGTCGGAGCTCAAACACGCCCACGACACCCCTCTCCCGGAGACCCCGCCCGGGGACGCCTGAGAGACGTTACCCGGGCGGGTCCCGTGCGGGCGTTCAGTCCTTGCCGAGGAGCTTGTTCACGCGTGCACGGCCCCGGCGCACGGGGCCACGGGTACCGGGTCGGGAACGAGGCCGGGCAGCGCCGGCCCGTGACTCACCGCGCCGCACGCGCACACCGAGTCGGCGTGCCGCAGGTGTCCGCCGCCGCAGGAACCTTCGTCCTCGGCGCATCCGGCGTGTACCGCCCCGGCCTGCGGCGCGGACCTCGGGAGGGGGTGCCGGGCGGAGTGCTCCGGGAGACCTCCACCGGGCGCCAGCCCGTGCATGCCGAACAGCCCGGCCAGCAGTCCGAGCACACACACGGCCTGCCACCACCTCACGGGCGGTCGCGGGACGTGCTGCTCGGGGCTCCTCACGGACCTCATCCTAGGGAGATCACCGGCGTCCGCACGCGAGAGGCCCCCGGAGGATCTCCGGGGGCCTCATCACCGACGACAGCGGCGCCGGTCCTGGTGGGCGCGGACGGTTTCGAACCGCCGACATCCTGCTTGTAAGGCAGGCGCTCTACCCCTGAGCTACGCACCCAGGACGAGTCGACAGCCTACATGGCCCGGGCCACTGCCCGACAAACGTATGAGCGCCGGTGCCCGAGGCCGTGCGGCCGGCCCGGGGCCCCGGGCCGGGGGTTATCCCCACCTCGGATCCGGTAGTGACCCGGATCACCCTACGGGCCCGTGCTCCGTACGGTCGAAGAGCCTCGTCGGCAAGGGCCGCCTCCACTCCGGAAGGCCCCGGCGCGGCACCTCACCGTCCGTCCCAGGGGGAGACCGGCATGCCCGCCCGTACCGTTCCCGCTCGCGCGCTCGCCGCCGCCGGCGCCGCCGCCGTTCTCGTCGCGGGTCTCAGCGCCTGCGCCTCCGCCTCGGACGACAAGGAAGCCGAGCACCGGTCCTTCGGTCTGCGGGGCAGCACCCTCACCGTCGACTCCGACGACTCCGCCCTGGAGATCGTCGCCTCGGACGACCACGAGTCCGGGAAGGTCGAGGTCACCCGCTGGTTCTCCGGGTCGGTCGCCGTCGGCTCGGAGCCCGAGGTGACCTGGAAGATGGACGGCGACCGGCTCAAGCTGCGGGTGCACTGCTCCGGCGTGATCGCCGACTGCGAGTCCAAGCACCGCATCGAGGTGCCGCGGGGCATCGCCGTCACGGTCGAGGACGGGGACGGCAGCGTACGGGCGCGAGGGTTCCGGGACGCGTTGAACATCCGTACCGGCGACGGATCCGTGCACGTCACCGATACCTCCGGGCCGCTGGAACTGCGCACCGGCGACGGTTCCGTCTGTGCGGAGGTCTCCTCCCGCCGGGTGAGCGCGCACACCGAGGACGGCTCGGTCCGCCTCGAACTCGGCACCGTCCCGGACCTGGTGGAGTCCCGCAGCGGCGACGGCTCCGTGTCGATCACCCTGCCCCGGGACACGTACAAGGTGTCGACGAAGACCGGTGACGGCGGGGTCGACGTGTCCGTGCCACGGGACGAGGCCAGCACACACGTGGTGAACGCCCGGACCGAGGACGGCAGAGTCACCGTCCGAACCGCGAACTGACCGGCCCGTGTGTTCGTCCCTATCGGGTGGGAGAATGGACCCGGGCAGGACGGACGACACGGGAGAGGGATGTGACGGCGACACCATCGCAGCCGTACTCGCCGATGGTGGCGCGCGCGTCGCGCCCGCCGCAGCGCTCGCGTCGGCGCCCACCGAGCGCGGTCCGTGACACGCTCACCCTGATGGGCCTGCCGGTCCTCGCCGTACTCGCGCTGCCCGCCGCGTTCACCGGAGGCGGCACCCGGCGCTGGTTCGGCGGGCGGGCCGAGAACCAGAGGGCGGAGGCCCAGGCCGCGAAGGACGACGCGGCGGCCGCCTTCTACGAGCTGGACAGCGCTCAGCGGGACCTGCGGATCTCGATAGAGACCATCGCGGCCGTCGACTCCTCCCCCGCCGCCCGGCGCGCGGTCACCGACTTCGAGGCGCTCGGCCGGCGCATCGACGAGGTCAGCCATCAGTACATCGGCGCCGTCGACGCCCACGACCTGGACCGGGACGACCTGGAGGCGTCGGCCGCCTCCCGTGCCCGCGGCGAACTGACCGCGGCCAAGAACGAGCTGGGCCGGGTCAAGCAGGAGCTGGACCGCTTCGCCGACGGCCTCGGTCCCCTGCTCGGCAAGGCCGAGACCCAGCTGGTCCGGCTGGCACCCGCCGTCGAACGCGCCCGGCAGGCCCTGCTCGCCGCCTCCAACGCCCTGGACTCCGCACGCGGCTCCGGGCTGAAGGCGGACGACCTCGCCGCCCGTCTCGCCACCCTCGGCCCGGAGCTGACCCGGCTCAACCAGGGCGCGGGACAGCACGGCGTGCCCCAGACCCTGGAACGGGCCGAACGGGTCACCCGCGAGGCCGAGGCGGTCCGCACCGAGGCGGAACGGCTGCCCGAACGCGCCGACGAGATCAGCCACCGGCTGGTCTCCCTGCGCACCCGCGCCCAGGCCCTGACCACCCGCACCGAGCAGGTCGAGCCGGTGCTGAGTGAACTGCGCCGCCGGTTCACCGCCGCCTGCTGGCAGGACCTCCAGCAGGTGCCGGACCAGGCCACCGAATCGGTCCGGCAGGCCGAGCGGAAGCTCACGGAGGCGCAGACCGCCCGCGACGAACAGCGCTGGCCCGACGCCACCGCCCTGCTCTCGACGGTCCGGGCGCTGCTGAACACGACCGACGAGGCGGTCTCGGCGGCCGGTGACCGGCTGCGGCAGCTCAACGCCGTGCAGAAGGACCCGCAGCAGGAGATCGAGCGCACCCGCTTCGCCATCCGCGACGCGCAGCGCCTGGCCATGGCGGGCCGCAACACTCCCGACCCGCGTCACGCGCGCCCCCTGGACGAGGCCGTGGCCCGGCTGGAACGGGCGATCACCACCCTGGAGGGCCGGCACCCCGACTACTGGCACTTCCTGACAGAGACGGAAGAGGTGCGGCAGTCGACGAGCCAGGTGGTCTCCCACATCCGTGAGGAGCGCGGGGCCGGCCACTGACCGCACGGCGGGACGGCGGCCACTTCTCCGCCGCCGGGTCCGGTCGCGGGCCGGTCCGGTTAACCTGTGCGCATGCCTCGTTACGAATACCGCTGCCGGAGCTGCGGCGACACCTTCGAACTGAGCCGTCCCATGGCTGAGTCCTCCGCCCCCGCCGCCTGCCCGGCGGGCCACGACGACACGGTGAAGCTGCTGTCGACGGTCGCGGTCGGCGGCTCGGCGAGCTCGTCCGCCCCCGCGCCCTCGCCGGGCGGTGGCGGTTGCTGCGGCGGGGGCTGCTGCGGCTGAGGCTGCGTGCGTCCGCGCCGGGTGTCCGTCGGGCTCGGCTCCCTCAGCTGCCCAGATAGCGCAGCACCGCCAGCACTCTGCGTGAATAGCCCTCACCTCCCGTCAGTTCCAGCTTGTCGAAGATCGCGTTGGTGTGTTTCTCCACGGCGCTCTGCGAGATGTGCAGCCGCCGCGCGATCGCCGCGTTGGTGTGCCCCTGCGCCATCTCGCCCAGCACGTCCCGCTCCCGTCCGGTGAGCCGGGCGAGCAGATCGCTGTGCGTCGTACGACCGAGCAGCTGGCGGACGACCTCGGGGTCGAAGGCCGCGCGCCCGGCGGCCACCCTCTCCAGCGCGTCCAGGAACTCGTCGATCTGGACCACCCGGTCCTTGAGCAGGTATCCGACTCCTTCCGTCTCCCCGGTCAGCAGCTCCGTCGCGTACCGCTTCTCGACGTACTGCGAGAGCACCAGCACCCCGACCTTCGGCCAACGCTCGCGTATCTCCAGGGCCGCGCGCAGGCCCTCGTCGGTGTGCGTGGGCGGCATCCGGACATCGGCGACGACCACGTCCGGCGGGTCCTCGGCGACGGCCTTCAGCAGCAGCTCCGCATTGCCGACGGCCGCGAGCACCTCGTGCCCTTCCTCCGTCAGCAGCCGCACCAGCCCCTCCCGCAGCAGGGTCGAGTCCTCGGCGAGGATCAGCCGCATGGCAGCTCCGCGGACACGAGGGTGGGTCCGCCCGGCGGGCTCACCACGCTGAGACTGCCGTCGAGGGCGGCGACGCGGCGGGCGAGCCCGAACAGTCCGCTGCCGGCGGCGTCGGCCCCACCGCAGCCGTCGTCCTGGACGCTCACGTACATCCGTTCCTCCTCCGATCTGACGGCGACGCTTATCCGGGTCGGCGCCGCGTGCTTCACCGCGTTCGTGACCGCCTCGCAGACGACGAAGTAGGCGACGGTCGCCACCGCCTGCTCGGGTTCGTCGGCGAGGTCGTACTCCACCCCCACCGGCACGGACGCCCGCTCGGCGACCGTCTCCAGCGCCGCCCTCAGCCCCGCCTCGTCCAGCGTCGTCGGATAGATCCGCCAGGCCACCTCGCGCAGCTCGTCCAGGGCGCGGCGGCTCTCGTCGTGGGCCTGGCCCAGCAGCCGGTCACGGCGGCCGGCCTCCTGGCTGCGGCGGGCACGGCCGAGCAGCATGCCGAGGGCGACGAGACGCTGCTGCACGCCGTCGTGCAGGTCACGCTCGATGCGTCGCCGTTCGTCGTGCACCGCGTCCACCACGGCGGCTCGGCTGGCGGCCAGTTCGGCGATCCGCCGCTCCAGCTCCTCCTGGTGCCGCGGGCCGAGGAAGTGACGTGCGAGCTGCCCCTCCAGTCCGACCACCCCGAATATTCCCTGCACGGCGAGGAACACGAGGAAGAGGCCGCCCAGACTGCCGAGGACGAACGAACCGGGGTTGCGTATGCCGTCCAGCAGGATCCAGCCGTACAGCCCGAAGGTGCCGTACCCGAGGCCGATGGCGGCCGTCAGCATCACCACCCCGCCCAGGGCGCCCAGCGCCCAGTGGCAGGCCACGTACCGCAGGGCCCGCACGTCCTCGTACGCGGGGGTGATCCGGAGGTCCAGCCACATCCTCAGCCGGGCCCGCTCCAGCTCCGCCAGTATCCGCGCGCCCGCGAGGACCGGCCGCAGGACGGCACGGCGGCCCGCCGGCCATGCCGCGACGGGCAGCAGGGCCACCCCGGCCGGCAGGACGAAGAGCAGCTCGACGGCGGCCGTGGCGGTCCCCATGATCAGGCCCACCCCGCACCGCACCACACGTCGCGCCATGACTCGCATGATCGCGAGGCTAGCCGGGCGCGGCAGCGGCGCACACTGCGGAAAACCGCAATTCCCGCCTGCGGTACACCGCAGTCGATCTTGCGGTCTTCCTCAGGGTCTCTTCAGCCGCGATTTTCTAGCGTGGTTGTCATGACAGCCATCGCAGCGCAGCCGGCCGCGGACAGCGGCGCGGCACCGCAGTGGATCAACGACCTCATGGACGCGCTCGGCGCACCGGGCGCCGGGCTCGCCATCGCTCTGGAGAACCTCTTTCCTCCACTGCCGAGCGAGGTGATCCTGCCGCTCGCCGGATTCGCGGCGAGCTCCGGCCGGATGAACCTGATAGCCGTCCTGCTGTGGACGACAGCGGGTTCGGTGATCGGCGCGCTCGCTCTGTACGGGGTCGGCGCGCTGCTCGGCCGGGATCGCACGGTGGCGATAGCGGCGAAGCTGCCGCTGGTGAAGGTCTCCGACATCGAGAAGACGGAGGCGTGGTTCCTCAAGCACGGGACCAAGGCGGTGTTCTTCGGCCGGATGATCCCGATCTTCCGCAGCCTGATCTCGGTACCGGCGGGCGTCGAGCGGATGCGGCTGCCCGTCTTCCTCGCCCTGACCACGCTGGGCAGCGCGATATGGAACACGGTGTTCGTCCTCGCGGGCTACGCGCTGGGCGACAACTGGTCCGACGTCTCGGGCATCGCCTCCACGTACTCGAAGGTGATCCTCGCGATCGCCGCCCTGGCGCTGCTGGTCTTCATAGGCATGCGTCTGCTGCGGCCGGGAGCCGGCCATCGCAGGCGTGGCCGCGGCACCGGGGACGGTGCCGGGGACACGGACGGCGGAGTCAGCGAGCCGGACTCACCGCGCGCAGGAACTCCCGAAGGATCCGCTCACCGGCCAGGACACCGCGCTCGGGCAAGGCGCTGATCGCGGGAGCCGTCCAGTCGGAGTCGGCCAGCTCACCGTGGCCGGGGCGCCAGCCCCGGTCGGCGGCGAGGAGCAGGTCGGCGTCGAGCAGCGAGTCCCCGGCGGCGAGGGTGAGTTCGGCGCCGGTGCGGCGGGCGACCTCGTGGACGGCGGCGCTCTTGGTCAGCGGTTTGGGGACGGCGTAGATCTTGCGGCCCTGGAGGGACACGGTCCAGCCACGGTTCTCGGCCCACACGGCGAGTTCCTTCACCCACTCCTCTGGGAGCAGTTCGCGCTCGACGACGAGGTACGCGAAGAGGTCCTCGGCGACCCGGTGCTTGCGCACCCACAGCGGGTCGGCGGTGTTCATCAGGTGGTCGCGGACCTCGGCCAGCGAGGCGCACTCGTCGGCGAGCCGGGCGGTCACGCGTGCGTGCCAGGCGGGGTCCGAGACGCCGTCCACCAGCAGGTGGCCGCCGTTGGCGCAGATCGCGTACTTCGGAGCGGGGCCGGGGAGGTTGATGCGCTGGTACTGCTTGCGGGTGCGGGTGGTGGTCGGCACGAAGACGGCCGCGTCGCCGAGGTCGGTCAGCAGTTGGGCGGCGGTCTCGGTCATGTAGGAGAGGGGTTTACTCTCGTAGACCTCCACGCACAGCAGCCGGGGTGCCCGCAGGTCGGGCATGGTCAGCCCGAGCGCGGCCGCGGAGTAGATGAGCGTGCGGTCGAGGTCGCTGGCGACGAGCACGGACATCAGAACGCCACCGCCCTGCCGTCGGCGCCGGTCGCGCCCCGCGTGTACTTGGGATGGATCAGCCCGACGCAGGTGTAGGGGAGGTCGTCGACCTCCTCGACGGGCACGCCCCGCTGCTCGGCCAGCAGGCGTACGTGGTCCAGGTCCGTGCCGGCGCCGGCGCGGGCGAGGACCTTCCAGGGCACGCGGCGCAGCATCACGCGGGTGGTCTCGCCGACGCCGGGCTTGACGAGGTTCACGTCGTCGATGCCGTACTCCTCGCTGATGCGCTCGACGGCGGCCCAGCCCTCCCAGGTGGGGGTCCGGTCGGCGGCCAGCAGTTCCTTGGCCTGGGCGTGGACCGTGTCGGTGACGTCCGGGTAGTGGGCCGAGACGGCGTCGAGGAAGGCGGGTGACAGGTCGGCGCCGGCGAGTTCGCGGTAGAACTTCGCGCCGTGGAAGTCGCGCGGGCCGACCAGGTCGGCGCGGAGCACAGTACGGGATATCAGGCCGGAGACGGTGGAGTTGAGACAGGCGGAGGGGATGAGGAAGTCGTCGCGCGTGCCGTAGGTGCGTACGCAGGAGCCGGGGTCGGCCAGCACGGCGATCTCCGGGTTGAAGCCGGTGACGCCGTCGGAGACCTCGAAGTCGCGCAGGGCGGCGGCGAGTTCGCGAGTGATGGCGCCCTTGCCGGTCCAGCCGTCGACGAAGACGACATCGGCGGGGTCGTGGTGGTCGGCCAGCCAGCGCAGTGCGTTGGCGTCGATGCCCCGGCCCCGGACGATCGACACCGCGTAGTGAGGGAGGTCGAGACCATGGCGGTACTGCGCCCAGCGGCGCATCAGGATTCCCACGGGAGTGCCCGCGCGGGCGAGGGAGACCAGGACGGGGCGGGGCGACCGCTCCGCGAGCACGATCTCGGTGACGGCGCCGACGGCGCGCGCCAACCGGGCGGCGGACGCCTCCAGGGCCGCGTGGAACAGTTCCTGGTACTGCTCGCTGGGCTGGTACTCCACGGGCAGCGACTCCGCGTAGTGCGCGCCGCCGCTCTGAATGGCCTCCTCGCGCTCCTCGGTCGGTGCCTCCAGCGTCACGTCCGAGAGGTCCTGGAGCAGCCAGCCGACCTCGTCGGACGCGTACGAGGAGAAGTCGGGGCCGCGCAGGGGCTCGGGCAGCATGGAGGGCCTTTCGGGGGCTTGCGGGACGTACGACGGGACCACCGCGAGCAGGACGTGCGGGACATGGGCGGCGAGCCCGGCCAGCAGCCCGTCGGGCGCGTGCAGTGCGGGGGTGTCGGCGGCCGAGTCGACGACGGCGACGACGGCGTCGAAGCCGGCGCCCGCGACGTTGTAGGCGTAGCGCTCGCCAGGGCCGTCGGCCGGGTCGTCGTGTGCGGGGAAGACCAGGCGAGTGCGTATGGCGTAGCCGGGGTCGTCGACCGCGAGGACGGGAGAGCGGGTGGTCGTGGAGTAGCGCACGTCGGCGTCGGTGCTCCGCTCCAGTGCGTCGGCCAGGCGGAGGGGCGCGTACATCAGTTCCTCGAAGCCGAGGACGAGCACGCGTCGGGCGCCGGTGGGCAGTGCGTCGGCGATCCGCGCCGCCATGCCGGGCAGCGCGTTCTCCAGCAGGTCCCGGTGGGCGGCCGTGAACCCGTGCCGCCCGCCGTCGGGAACCCCGTCGGGCCAGCGCAGTTCGACGCGGGCGACATGGCCGGCGGCTCCCCCTGCACCGACGGCTCCCGCGGCACCGGCAGCACCGGCAGCACCGGCGCCCACACCATCACCGGCGCCGGAGCCTGCACCCGTACCCGCACCCCCGACCTCGTACCGCGCGACCAGTTCCTGCCCCTTCTCCAGAACCCCCGGCGGCAGCCGCACCGTGCCCGAGGCGGCCGTCACCAGGTCCACGCGGGCGCCGATCTCCCGGGCGAAGTCCTCCAGCCGGCCGGCGTCGGCGGGCGAGCGCATGTCGACCAGGGCGACCACGACGTACCGCTTGCGGGGATAGCGCTCGTGCAGGGCGCGGACGGTGTTGAGCACCGTGTTGCCGGTGGAGAACTCGTCGTCGACGAGGACGAGCGGCCCGTCGCCGGACAGCAGCGCCGGGTCCTCGGGCAGCAGGAGGTGGGTGGTCGCGTGCGAGTGGGACTCCTCGAAGCCGCCGGCCCGGCCGACTCCGGTGACCGGACGGCGGGTGGAGTGCAGGTAGGGGGCGGCGCCCAGGCCGTCGGCGACCGAGTGGCCGAGTCCGGTGGCGGTCTCCGCGTAGCCGAGGACGACCGCGCGTCCGGCCGTCTCGGCGCCGAGCAGGTCGCGGACGCGGCGGCCGAGGGCGACCCCGTGGCCGTGGACGACGGAGGGCGACTGCGGGACGTGTTTGCCGAGCACGTTGGAGACGAGCAGGTGCGCCCGTTTGGGGTTGCGGCGCAGGGCAAGTCCCAGCAGGCCGGTCAGCGTGTCGTCACCGGCGAGTTCGACGCCGAGCCGCTCTGCGACCCAGCTGCCGGACCAGACTCCGGCGCGCCCCTCGGCGCGCGCCCTCTCGGTCATGTACTCGTGCCTCCCGTTGTCCATCTCGGCCTGGGCCCTTGCGTCGGTCGTGGATCGTTGCGTTCAGTCGGACAGTCCGGCGGCGAGCAGTTCCACGAAACCGATGTCCTCGTTCGCCACCCCGAAGATCTCGGCGCGCAGCAGGGTCCGCTCGGCCCAGGCGCGGTGGGGCTTCACCTCGTTCATCTTGTTCGTGTAGGCCGACCTCATCACACCCCCGCCGCCGCGTTCCGGCCGCAGGATGTCCTGGGCGTCGCTGAACTCCTCGTGGCTGACGACGGACAGCGCGTGGACGGGGAGCACGTGCGAGGGGTGGATGCAGGTCTTGCCCAGCAGGCCGTTGGCGCGGTCCAGGGAGATCTCCCGCAGCAGACCGTCCATCGAATGCTCGATCAGTTTCTGGCGCAGTCCGACGGCCTGGCCTTCCAGGAAGGGGCTCTGCCGCAGTTGCGGTTTGAACATCCTCTCCTGGACGCGGAAGTACTCCCACACCGGCCCGGTCACGGTGAATCCGGTGCCGTCGGCGCGGGCGAGCATGTTCACCACGTCGGCGATCACGGAGGCGACGATCTGGACGTCGTACGCCGTCATGTCGGGGCCCCGGCGCAGCCCGTAGGAGGAGCAGAAGTCGGTCACGCCGAGCCGCAGGGCGAGCACGCGGTCGCGGTACTTGTCGACCGCTCGGAAGATCCCCTCCAGCGTCTGCACCCGGGACTCCCGGTACAGCAGGTCCGGGGACTCCAGGACGGGCATGGCGAAGAGCCTGCGGCCACTGGCGGCCTCCGCGGCGGAGAGCGCCTCCAGGAAGGGCATGCCGCGTTCCTCGGTGAACTTCGGCAGCACGAATCCGGACAGCAACCGTACGGCGGGGCCGAGGCGGCGCACGAGGTCGGGCACCTGCTCGGGAGAGCGGACCCGGACGAACAGGAGGGGGACGTCGGCGTCGGAACGTTTCGCCAGATCATTGAGCTGACGGACGAGATTGGCCTCGCCGACCGGTACGTCGGCGTCGTCGATCGAGTCCTCCAGGCACAGCACCATCGACACCACACCGCGCGCGCCCTGCTTGAGGACGTCCTCGGCGAGACTCGGCCGGGTGGCCGGGCTGTAGAGGGTGGCACCCAGGGCCGCGGAGAGCAGCCGGGCCGGAGAATCGGCCGTGAAGGCGCAGGGCTCCTGATGGAAAAGACGCTTCCGCACTTCAGGGGCAATCTGTCCGAAATGACGCATTTAAACTCCCCCGTGGTGTCTGGGCAACCTGTGAATCGTCGAAAGGTGGCCGGTAATAGTACGTACGTATCCGTGTCGGAGGTTCCCACCGGGCATGAATTCCAGGTAACCCGGCCATGTCGTCGACGGCTACCCGGGGCGGGCGGACACGGGCCGGGTACCCGCCCCCGCGTTGTCGTGACCAGGACCGAGAGGGCAGGATGACCGCATGACGCACGCGATGCTGAAGGGATCGAACGTCCCGCTGCAAGCCACCACGGTACGCGCCGTGCTGCGCTGGACACCCGGGTCCGGAGCCCCCGACATCGACGCCTCCGCGTTGCTGCTGGGGCCGGACGACCGCGTGCGTTCCGACGAGGACTTCGTTTTCTACAACCAGCCCCGGCACCCCTCCGGCCAGGTCTGGCGGCTCGGCAAGAAGCGGGGCGCCGAGGGCCTGACCGACACGATCCAGACAGACCTCTCCCGGGTCGAGCCCTCGGTGGGCCGGATCCTGCTGGTGGCGTCCGCGGACGGGGTCACCTTCGACCGTGTGCGGTCACTGCGCATCCTGGTGCACGACGCCGCCTCGGCCGACGCGGAACCGCTGGCGTACTTCGACGTGAAACCGGAGACGGGCCAGGAGACGGCGCTGATCTGCGGCGAGCTGTACCGGCGCGGGGAGGGCTGGAAGTTCCGGGCGCTGGGCGAGGGGTACTCCAACGGGCTCAAGGGCCTGGCGACCGACTTCGGCATCTCGGTGGACGAGTCGGAGGGGGCGGACGACCCCCTGTCGACCCGTCGCCCCGAGCCGACGTCCCCGCCCGCGCACACCGCCCCCGCCCAGCCCGCGCCCGCCCCGCCGGCGGTCGGTCCCGAGCAGCCGACGACCGTCCAGCCCCTCCCGGGGGCCTCGCGGCCGCTACCGCCGGAGCAGCCCGCGGGCGTACCGGCACAGCCCGCCTACGGCTATCCGCAGCAGCCGCCGGCCGCCCAGCCCGCTTACGGTTACCCGCAGCCGGCCGGAGCGCCGGGGTACGGATATCCACAGGCCCCGGCCGAGGTCGCCGGCGCGCAGTCCGGCTACGGCTATCCACAGCCGGTCACCGCGGCTCCCGACCCGGAGTTCCGGATGCCGCCGCAGGGACCGCAGTTCGTCGGGCGTTAGACGCCGCGGCGACTCAGGGGTGCGGGTGGGGCCTAGCGGTCCGCCTTGCTCTTGTGACCGCGGCCCCACTGCAGGCCCCAGCCGTACAGCCGGTCCAGTTCGCCCTGGAAGCCGTACACGAACTTCACCTCGCGGCGGACGAAGATCTCGCCCTTGATGTTCTCGATCATCACCACGGCGCAGGACCGGGCCTGGGGATGGCGTTCGTCGAGGCCTATCTCGATGCGGGGGCCGTTGCTCGGGTAGAGCGTGACGATGGCGTGCGTCCGGTCGAAGGCGGGGGTCTGGTCGTAGATGTAGGCGAACAGCAGGAGGCGCTTGATGGCGTCCTTGTGGTCGAGGTTGACGTATATCGTCTCGCCGGAGGCCGAGCCGAACCGGTCGTCGCCGCTGAGCTTGACGTACGGCGCGGCGTTGACGTCGCCGAGGAAGCCGCCGAGCGGCTGGACGACGCCGCGGGTCCCGTCCATGAGTTCGTAGAGGCAGCCGAGGTCGAGGTCGACGTTGACCATGCTCTGGCTGTGGCCCACGACCTCGGGCGGCTTGAGTGCCTTGAAGGGGTGCCGCAGCAGGCTCTCGCGCTGGGCGCCCATAATGTCCGACGTGCGCATGCGCCAGGCCAGGTTGATGCGCAGATGGCCGGTGGCCGCGCCCTGCTTGGTCAGGGACACCTGGCTGTGCCGTTTGGTCAGCTGGATGGAGTTGGTCGCCGCGCTGCCCGAGTCGAACTCGGACTCGCGGCCGCGCCACAGTCCGTCCAAGAAGCCCATTACCGCCCCCACCTTGTTTCGACCGCCGACGGGGCGGCCCCGAGGAGTCGTCCTCGTCGGCCGCCCCGCTCAGAGCGTTCCTCGTCCGGGCCGTGTTCACACCAGTAGTGCGGGCGCACCGGGGGCGAACCCGGCCCGGAAACGGAGTGGTTTCACACCCCGGAGGAGACCTCCGCCTTCTCCTGATCGCCGCCGGCCGCCGCGAGCGCTCGGTTGCGGCGCACGGAGGACCAGAAGGAGGCGCCGATCAGGACCACACCGATCATGCCGGTGATGAACTCGTTGATCTCGTACTGGATGGTCACGAGGAGGACGAGGGCGAGGGCGCCGATGGCGTAGTGGGCGCCGTGCTCCAGGTAGACGTAGTCGTCGAGGGTGCCCTCGCGGACCAGGTAGACGGTCAGCGACCGGACGTACATGGCGCCGATGCCGAGGCCGAGGGCCATCAGCACGATGTCGTTGGTGATGGCGAAGGCGCCGATGACACCGTCGAAGGAGAACGACGCGTCCAGGACCTCCAGGTAGAGGAACATGAAGAACGCGGCCTTGCCGGCCAGCTTGACGGCCGACTTGGGCTTGCCCTCGCGCTCGGCCTTCTCCTCGGCCTCGTGCTCGCGCTCCTCCTCCTCTTCGAGTTTGTCCTCGAAGAAGCCGGAGAGGCCGCCGACGACCAGGTAGGTGATCAGGCCCGCGATACCGGAGAGCAGGACCGTCTCCGCCTTGTCGGCGTGGGTGCCGCCGTGCTGGTGGGCTTGGGCGCCGAAGGTGATCGCGGAGACGAGCAGCACGATCAGGGCGATGCAGACCGACAGCATGTCGACCTTGCCGAGCTTGGCCAGCGGGCGCTCCAGCCAGCCCAGCCACTTGATGTCCCGGTCCTCGAAGATGAAGTCGAGGAAGATCATCAGGAGGAACATGCCACCGAAGGCGGCGATCGACGGATGGGCGTCCGTCACCAGCTCCTGATAGCGGTCCTTGTCGGTGAGGGCGAGGTCGACGGCCTCGATCGGGCCGAGGGACGCGCTGATGGCGACGATGACGACCGGGAAGACCAGGCGCATGCCGAAGACGGCGATCAGGATGCCGATGGTGAGGAAGATCTTCTGCCAGAAGGCATTCATCTTCTTCAGGATCCCGGCGTTGACCACCGCGTTGTCGAAGGACAGCGAGATCTCCAGGACGGACAGGATCGCGACGACACCGAAGGCGGCCCACCCCCCGTAGAAGACCGCGGCCACCAGGCCGAGCGCGGTGACCGCGAACGACCACCCGAAGGTTTTCAGAACCACTGGCTACCCAATCGTGTGTGTACGGGGCTCCCCCGCGCCGTACGCGGCTTTACGAAACGTTGACTCCGAAGTCTAGAGCGATGCCTCGGAGCCCCGACGCGTACCCCTGCCCCACCGCGCGGAACTTCCATTCACCCTGGTAGCGATAGAGCTCCCCGAAGATCATCGCGGTCTCCGTGGAGGCGTCCTCGCTGAGGTCGTAGCGGGCGAGTTCCTGGCCGTCGGCCTGATTGACGACCCGGATGAAGGCGTTGCTGACCTGGCCGAAGGCCTGGCCGCGCTCGTCGGCCATATGGATCGAGACCGGGAAGACGATCTTGTCGCAGTGGGCCGGCACCGCGGCGAGGTCGACCAGGATCGACTCGTCGTCGCCGTCGCCCTCACCGGTGAGGTTGTCGCCGGTGTGCTCGATCGAGCCGTCCGGGCTCTTGAGCTGGTTGTAGAACACGAACCACTCGTCGCCGAGCACCCGGCCGCTGCCGCACGCGAGGGCGCTGGCGTCGAGATCGAAGGGTGCTCCGGTGGTGGAACGCGCGTCCCAGCCGAGCCCGACCAGTACCTGTGTGAGGTTCGGTGCGGCCTTGGACAGGGAGACGTTGCCTCCCTTGGCAAGCGTGACGCCCATGGTGATGGTCCCTCCCCGGGTGATGATTCCTGGTGTTCCTGCGCGTCCGGCGCCGCACGTAAACCGTGCGGCGCCGGACGATCGAGGCGGGCGCCCCGGTGGTTCAGGTCGCTCAGACGTTCACGCCGAAGTCCTGGGCGATCCCGCGCAGGCCCGAGGCGTAGCCCTGGCCGATGGCACGGAACTTCCACTCCGCGCCGTGCCGGTACAGCTCGCCGAAGACCATCGCGGTCTCCGTGGAGGCGTCCTCCGACAGGTCGTAGCGGGCGATCTCGGCGCCGCCGGCCTGGTTGACGACGCGGATGAACGCGTTGCGCACCTGGCCGAAGGACTGCTGGCGGTTCTCGGCGTCGTAGATCGAGACCGGGAAGGTGATCTTCTCGACGTCGGTGGGGACGGTGGCCAGATCGATCTTGATCTGCTCGTCGTCGCCCTCGCCCTCACCGGTGAGGTTGTCGCCGGTGTGCTCGACGGACCCGTCCGGGCTCTTGAGGTTGTTGAAGAAGACGAAGTGTGCGTCGCTTGCGACCTTGCCGCCGCTGTTCAGCAGCATCGCGCTGGCGTCGAGGTCGAAGTCGGTGCCGGTCGTGGAGCGAATGTCCCACCCCAGACCGACGATGACCGCGGTCAGGCCGGGGGCCTCCTTGGTCAGCGATACGTTGCCGCCCTTGCTGAGGCTGACTCCCACGAGTCCTCCATTTGGTGTCCGGGGGCGGGGTGCCCCGTAGTGCGTGGATATCGGATCAACGATTCGATCCTAGTGACGGGTTCCCGCACCCCGCAGGCCCTGCGGCCGACAAATCACGGTGCCGGGTCACGGGTGCCGGGTCACGGGTGTCGAGTCACAGGTGTCGAGTCACAGGGTGTCGAGCGCCTTCACGTACTCGTTCAGGTCACGGGCGTCCGGCAGGCCGTTGACGACGGTCCAGCGCACGACGCCCTCCCGGTCGATGATGAAGGTGCCGCGGACGGCGCAGCCCTTGTCCTCGTCGAAGACGCCGTAGGAGCGCGAGACGTTGCCGTGCGGCCAGAAGTCGGACAGCAGCGGGTACTCCAGGCCCTCCTGCTCGCCGAAGACGCGCAGGGTGTGAATGGAGTCGTTGGAGACGGCGAGCACCTGGGTGTCGCGGTCGGAGAACTGCGGCAGGTTGTCGCGCACCTCGCACAGCTCGCCGGTGCACACGCCGGTGAAGGCGAAGGGGTAGAAGAGCAGCACCACGTTCTTCCGGCCGCGGAAGTCGGACAGCCGGACGGTCGCGCCGTGGTTGTCCTTGAGCTCGAAGTCCGGGGCCTTGTCGCCGACCTGGATCGCCATGTCCTGTTCGTCCCTTCCGGAGGTGTTCGCTGGAAACACCCTACGCAGGGATCATCGCGAACCCGCGGACGGGCCGACCGAGGCCGGCCCGTCCGGAGTCCGGGTGGTGCGGAGGCCGTGCGGCTACCGCTTGGACTTGGCGGCCTTGGGCGTCGCCAGCCGGCTGCCGCTCCAGTCCTTTCCTACGCTGACGCTCTTGGACGCCGTCAGTCCGGCGGTCGTCGCGGCTTCCGAGATTTCGCTGGCCTCGACGTATCCGTCACGGCCGGTCTTCGGCGTGAGAAGGAGGATCGACCCGCCCTCTTCGATGTACGTGGTGGCATCCACCAGCGCATCCGTCAGGTCGCCGTCGTCGTCACGGAACCACAGCACGACGGCATCGGCCACGTCCTCGTAGTCCTCGTCCACCAGCTCGCCCTCGACGGCGCCCTCAATGGCCTCGCGGAGCTCCTGGTCGACGTCGTCGTCGTAGCCGATCTCCTGGACCACCTGCCCGGGCTGGAACCCCAGCCTGGCGGCAGGGTTCGTCCGCTCCTCCGCGTGGTCCGCGGTCGCGCTCACGGGTTGCCTCCTGATCATGTTTCGGTAGATGTCTTCAGCCTCGCGCGTGCGCGAAGCTTGGCCGTAGTCCACACGGGCGGGACCGATCGCGCAAGTACCCGGCGTCTGGGACCGCCGAAACGGTGACGATCCCGGCCGTGTCGCCGCAACTCCAGCCATGCCGTCCCGACCAAAGGTGACGTACACCACACCTATCTGCCCCGTTTGCGTATTTGGGAACCATGCGTGGGTACGAGACTCGAATGAACGTGCCCCCGATTCCCACGGGGGAACCGGTTACCCCACGGTACAGATGACGATTGCCCCCGCGAGGTACACGATGGGGAACCGGCGGGTACTCGGCGCACATACCCGGCAAAGTGGCCCTCTGACAGCGAAGGAACAGCGTGGCTTCCGCATCCGATCGCAATCCGATCATCATTGGCGGCCTTCCGAGTCAGGTTCCTGACTTCGATCCGGAGGAAACCCAGGAGTGGCTCGACTCCCTCGACGCCGCCGTCGACGAGCGCGGCCGGGAGCGGGCCCGCTTCCTGATGCTGCGGCTGATCGAGCGCGCCCGCGAGAAGCGCGTGGCCGTGCCCGAGATGCGCAGCACGGACTACGTCAACACCATCCCGACCAAGAGCGAGCCGTTCTTCCCCGGCAACGAGGAGACCGAGCGCAAGATCCTCAACGCCACCCGCTGGAACGCCGCGGTGATGGTCTCGCGCGCGCAGCGGCCCGGTATCGGTGTCGGCGGCCACATCGCGACGTTCGCCTCCTCGGCCTCCCTGTACGACGTGGGCTTCAACCACTTCTTCCGCGGCAAGGAGGACGGCGACGGCGGTGACCAGGTCTTCTTCCAGGGACACGCCTCGCCGGGCATCTACGCCCGCGCGTTCCTGCTGGACCGGCTCAGCGCGGAGCACCTGGACGGGTTCCGGCAGGAGAAGTCGAAGGCGCCGCACGCCCTGTCGTCGTATCCGCACCCGCGGTCGATGCCGGACTTCTGGGAGTTCCCGACGGTCTCGATGGGTCTCGGCCCGATCGGCGCGATCTACCAGGCGCGGATGAACCGCTACATGCACGCGCGCGGGATCGCGGACACCTCGCGTTCGCACGTGTGGGCCTACCTCGGTGACGGCGAGATGGACGAGCCGGAGTCGCTGGGCCAGCTCTCCATCGCCGCCCGCGAGGGCCTGGACAACCTGACCTTCGTGGTCAACTGCAACCTCCAGCGCCTGGACGGCCCGGTGCGCGGCAACGGCAAGATCATCCAGGAGCTGGAGTCGGTCTTCCGGGGCGCCGGCTGGAACGTGATCAAGCTGGTGTGGGACCGCACCTGGGACCCGCTGCTCGCCCAGGACCGCGACGGTGTGCTGGTCAACCGGATGAACACCACGCCGGACGGGCAGTTCCAGACGTACGCCACCGAGTCCGGCGCGTACATCCGCGACCACTTCTTCGGCGACGACCACCGGCTGCGCACGATGGTCGAGAACATGACCGACGACCAGATCCTGCACCTGGGGCGCGGCGGGCACGACCACCGGAAGATCTACGCGGCGTACAAGGCGGCCGTGGAGCACAAGGGCCAGCCGACGGTCATCCTCGCCAAGACGATCAAGGGCTGGACGCTGGGGCCGAACTTCGAGGGCCGCAACGCCACGCACCAGATGAAGAAGCTGACGGTCGACGACCTGAAGCGCTTCCGCGACCGGCTGCACCTGCCGATCTCCGACAAGGAGCTGGAGTCCGGCCCGCCGCCGTACTACCACCCGGGCCGGGACACGGAGGAGATGCAGTACATGCACGACCGCCGGCTGGGTCTGGGCGGGTACGTCCCGACGCGCGTCGTGCGGTCGAAGCCGCTCGCGCTGCCGGACGACAAGACGTACGCGACCGTGAAGAAGGGGTCGGGTCAGCAGTCCATCGCGACGACGATGGCCTTTGTGCGGCTGCTGAAAGACCTCATGCGGGACAAGGAGATCGGCAAGCGCTTCGTGCTGATCGCGCCGGACGAGTACCGCACCTTCGGCATGGACTCGTTCTTCCCGAGTGCGAAGATCTACAACCCGCTCGGACAGCAGTACGAGTCCGTGGACCGGGATCTGCTGCTCGCCTACAAGGAGGCGCCGACCGGGCAGATGCTGCACGACGGCATCTCGGAGGCGGGCTGCTCGGCCTCGCTGATCGCGGCGGGTTCGGCGTACGCGACGCACGGCGAGCCGCTCATCCCGGTCTACGTCTTCTACTCGATGTTCGGTTTCCAGCGCACCGGCGACCAGTTCTGGCAGATGGGCGACCAGTTGTCGCGCGGTTTCGTGCTGGGCGCGACCGCGGGGCGTACGACACTGACCGGTGAGGGTCTCCAGCACGCGGACGGCCACTCGCAGCTGCTGGCCTCGACCAACCCGGCGTGCGTGGCGTACGACCCGGCGTTCGGCTTCGAGATCGCGCACATCGTCGAGGACGGCCTGCGCCGGATGTACGGCGGGGACGAACAGCACCCGCACGGCGAGGACGTCTTCTACTACCTCACGGTCTACAACGAGCCGATCCAGCACCCGGCCGAACCGGAGGGCGTGGACGTCGAGGGCATCCTCAAGGGCGTGTACCGCTTCAGCGAGGGCACGGAGGGTTCGATCCCGGCGCACATCATGGCCTCCGGGGTCGCGGTGCCGTGGGCCGTCCAGGCGCAGCGGATCCTCGCCGAGGAGTGGAACGTACGCGCCGACGTCTGGTCGGCGACCTCCTGGAACGAGCTTCGGCGCGAGGCGGTGGCGTGCGAGGAGCACAACCTGCTGCACCCCGAGGAGGAGCAGCAGGTGCCGTACGTGACGCGGAAGCTGGCGGGTGCGCAGGGGCCGTTCGTGGCCGTGTCCGACTGGATGCGGTCGGTTCCGGACCAGATCGCGCGGTGGGTGCCGGGGACGTACCAGTCGTTGGGCGCGGACGGGTGGGGCTTCGCCGACACGCGCGGGGCCGCACGGCGCTTCTTCCACATCGACACGGAGTCGATCGTGGTGGCCGTACTGAGTGAGCTGGCGCGGGAGGGGAAGGTCGACCGGTCGGTGCTGAAGCAGGCGATCGACCGGTACCGGCTGCTCGACGTCGCCTCGGCCGACCCGGGCGTGGCCGGCGGGGACGCGTGACGCGTACGCGCTGACGAGGCACACGACGAGGGGAGCCCCGGGCCGGGCGGCCGGGGGCTCCCCTCGTCGGTGGCTCACCTGGTCGTGGACAACCGACCCCGGATCGCACGATCACGTCGACGATCGAGCCACGCCGCCCGCGCGCTGCCCCCCTCCGGCAGCGCGCCGCAGCGTGCCGTCCTCCATGCTCTGCGGAGGACTTGACCCACTGTGACCTGGGCGGTCCGCCGGAGGGGAGGGTTCGCCGGTCCTGTCACCCTGATGGGCGAACGGGGACCGGCGGTCCGTCAGATGTGGCCCACGCCGGCGCCCGCGTCCGCGTTCACACCGCGCTTGGTGAGGAAGGCGACCCCCACCGCCACGACCGCGACCCCGGCGGCCACCAGCGAGGCCAGGCTCATGCCGTCGATGAAGGTGTTGTGCGCGACGTCGGCGATCTTCGCGGCGATCTGCTCCGGGGTGCCCGGGGCCACCGGCGGGACGCCGACCTGGACCGCCTCGGAGGCCTGGTGGGCCTGTTCCGGCGTCAGTTCGGGAAGTCCCGCGTCCGCCCAGTTGCCCGCCAGGTCGCTGTCGACCTTGGAGGCCATCACCGCGCCGAGGACCGCGGTGCCGAGGCTGCCGCCGATCTGCATCGCCGCCTGCTGGAGACCGCCGGCCACACCGGACAGCTCCATCGGCGCGTTGCCGACGATGACCTCGGTGGCGCCGACCATGACGGGCGCGAGGCCGAGGCCCAGCAGGGCGAACCAGACCGACATGACGGCGCTGCCGGTGTCCGTCTCCAGCGTGGAGATGCCGTACATGGCGATCGCGGTGCAGGCCATGCCGCCGGCCAGCGGGATGCGCGGGCCGACCTTGGTGATCATCGCGCCGGCCAGCGGCGAGGCGACGATCATCATGGCGGTGAGCGGCAGCAGGTGCAGACCGGCGTCGACCGGGCTCATGCCGTGCACGTTCTGCAGGTAGAAGGTGACGAAGAACAGGCCGCCCATGAAGGCGATGGCCATCAGGACCATCAGGACCACACCGGCCGACAGCGGCACCGAGCGGAACATCGCCAGCGGGATCAGCGGCTCCTTCACCTTGGTCTCCCAGACGGAGAACAGGACGAAGCCCACCACCGAGCCGCCGATGTACAGCCAGGTCTCCCCGGAACCCCATCCCCACTCGGGAGCCTTGATGAGTGCCCAGACGAGGGCGAACATCGAGGCCGACAGCAGCGCGATGCCGAGGAGGTCGAATGAGCGTGGCGCGTTCTCCGCGCGGTGGTCCAGCAGGATCATGACGCCGAGGACGACGGCGACGATGCCCACCGGCACGTTGATGAAGAACACGGACTGCCAGTTGACGTGCTCGACCAGCACGCCGCCGAGGATCGGGCCGCCCGCGGTGGAGGCGCCGATCACCATGCCCCAGATGCCGATGGCCATGTTGAGCTTCTCGGCCGGGAAGGTGGCCCGCAGCAGGCCGAGCGCGGCCGGCATCAGCAGCGCGCCGAACAGGCCCTGGAAGACACGGAAGACGATGACCGCGGCGATGCTGCCGGACAGTCCGATGGCGCCGGAGGAGACGGCGAAGCCCGCCACGCCGATGAGGAAGGTCTGCCGGTGCCCGAAGCGGTCACCGAGCTTGCCCGCGGTGATCAGGGCGACCGCGAGGGCGAGGAAGTAGGCGTTGGTGATCCACTGGACGTCGGCGAGGCTGGCGTCCAGGTCGTCCTGGATGGCCGGGTTGGCGATCGCCACGATGGTGCCGTCCAGGGCCACCATCATGACCCCGACCGCGACGGTGACGAGGGTGACCCACGGATGGCCGCGCAACCCCTTGGCGGGCGCGGAACCCGACGGGACGCCGTCCCCCGGTCCGGTCTTGTCGATGGTGGTCTGACTAGTCATGCGGTGAGGCTAATGACAGCCACTGACAGTTGACAAACCAATTCACGTGTCAGTAACTGACATGTCATCTCCGTATAGCCTGAACTGCGGAAACGAACCGCGGCACTCTTGTGGAGGAGCGAACTTTGGGCCTGCGCGAACTCAAGAAGCAGCGCACCCGGGACCTCCTGCTGCGCTCCGCCCTCGAACTGTTCACCGAGCGCGGCTACGAGGAGACCACCGTCGACGACATCGCCGAGGCCGCCGACGTCTCCCAGCGCACATTCTTCCGCTACTTCGCCTCCAAGGAGGACGCGGCGTTCTTCGTGTCGCGGCTCGCGGAGTCGCGCTTCGTCGAGGCCGTGCGCGCGCGTCCGCCCGGGGAGGCGCCGCTGGACGCGCTGCGCCTCGCCCTCGTGGAGAGCTGGAGCACCATCGGCGAGGCCGTCGAGCGGCTGATCCCGATGGAGCTGCACCTGCGCTTCTACCGGGTGATCGAGTCGACGCCCGCACTGCTCGCCGCGCATCTGCGACGCGCGACGGAGCTGGAGGAGGAGATCGCGCGCCTCATCGCCGACCGCGAGGGCCTGGATGTGGACGCGGACCCCCGGCCGCGCGTGGTCGTGGCCGTCTTCGGAGCGGTGATGCGGGTGACCGAACGGATCTGGTCGGCCCGGGACGACGCCGGTCTGGCGGCGCTGCGCGATCTGACGGCCGCCTACCTGGACCAGGTGGCGCCCGCGCTCACCGGCGACTGGCGGGAGCGTCCGCTCGCCGAGCGTGCCGGTTCAACCCCGCAGCGCAGCAACGAAACGTGATCCGTGTCACTGGATTCACGCGAGACCGTCCCGTTCTCCTAGTGTGTCCTCCCAGTGACTTCCTTCGACACCTCCCCGCAGCTGAACGTCTGGCGCGCGCTGCTCGCCCTGGCCGTGGTGTTCGTGATGCTGGCGACCACCGGCTGGACCGCGCTGCGCAACCAGCGGGGCCCCACGGCACTCGAAGCGTCGGTCACGGCCTGGGAGCACGGCCGGATCGGCGGCCGCTCGCTGCCCGACGCCCACACGGCCCCCGCGCGGCTGGCCCGCTTCTTCACCTCGCTCGGCGCATGGCAGCGCACGAGCCTGGCCCGCCGGTATCCGCTGGCCGTCGGCAACATGAACGGCGCCCCCGTCCAGCTGCGCTACCTCGCCAACCGGACGGCGCTCGAGAAGGCGCGGTCGGTGGAGCGCGAGCGCATGCACGACAAACGCCTGTCCCTGTCCGGGCAGCGCGAGGCCGGGCAGCGCATGAACCACTACGACTCGCTGCTCGCCCCGGGCCGGCACATCCTCGCCTTCGACCCGGCGGGCGCGGGCAAGGTCGCCGAGGTGTTCGGGAACCTCAACCGCGCCGAACGCGTGTCCGTCGTGGTGCCCGGCGTCGACACCGAGCTGGTCACCTTCGAGCGCACCGAACGCAAGTACTCGGCGCCCGTCGGCATGGCCGAGTCGCTGTACGAGGCCGAACGCACCGCGAGCCCCGACACGCGGACGGCCGTGATCGCGTGGGCCGACTACACCTCCCCCAGCGGCCTCGGCATGGAGGCCGCCACGGCGACCCGCGCCGAGCAAGGTGCCGCCCGGCTGAACGGGCTGCTGCGGGCGCTGCCCGGCCGGGCCCCGGTCTCGCTGTTCTGCCACAGCTACGGCTCGGTGGTGTGCGGCCTCGCCGCCGACACGCTGCCCGTCCGGGTGACCGACATAGCGGTGGCCGGCAGCCCCGGCATGCGCGCCGAGAACGCCTCCCACCTGCGCACCTCCGCCCGCGTATGGGCGATGCGGGACGCCGACGACTGGATCCAGGACGTGCCGTACCTCCGGGTCGGCGGCCTCGGGCACGGCGCCGACCCGGTGTCCGCCGCCTTCGGGGCGCGGGTGCTGTCGGCGCGCGGGGCGCAGGGGCACAGCGGCTACTTCGTGCCGGGTACGGAGAGCCTGCGCAACTTCGCGGAGATCGGCGTTGGCGCATACCGCACGGTCGCCTGTGCGGGAGAAGGTGACACATGCCGGGCGGGTTTGTCCGTGGCGACGGCGGCCGGACGCGCGTAGAAACGCAGAAACTCCGGTTTGCACGGGGAGGGACGGAGAGGCTCTTGCCGCATACGATGAGCCGCATGGGTGACGTACTGGCCGGATTTCATGCCGCCTGGGAGTTCGAGTCCGACTCCGTGCTCATCCGTTACGAACGGGGGATTCGAACACCCAAGCTGTTCCAGGCCCTGGGGGAACGCCGGGTGCCCCTGGAGGCCATCGCCGGCGTGACGCTCACGCCGGGCCGGCGCGGCAGCGTCGTGCTGCGCGTCGAACCGCGCGAGGGCGCCGATCCGCTGATCGAGGCGGCGGCCGGACAGCTGAAGGAGAGCGGCGACCCGTACCGGCTGGTGCTGCCGGCCGAGCGGGCGACGCTGGCGGAGTACTACGCCGACGAGCTGCGGGGCCTGCTGACCGGCTCCGGAGCGTCCGAACCGGCGGACCGGTACCTGGTGGCCGCGCCCGACGCGCCGCTGCACTTCAAGGCGTACGACGGGAAGGCGTCCTTCGACGGGAAGGCGGTGTCCTTCCGGTGGTCCTGGACCGGCGCGTCCTCGGCGAAGTGGAAGGCCGGCGACCAGAGCTTCCCGGTCGCCGACCTGGGCGGGGTGGAGTGGCGGTCCCCCGAGGTGTTCGAGGGGTATCTGCGACTGCTGCCTCGGGACGCCGCGGGGGTCGCTCCGCAGGCGGACCAGGATCCGGCGTCCGTCGTGTTCGGGCTCGGGTACGGGCCGGTGCACGAGTCGTTGCCGTTCGCGGCGGCGGTGTTGGCGGCGGTGCGGGAGCGGGGCGCCTGCGCCCCGGTTCCGGTGCCGGCGCCTCGGCGTGATCCTGCGGATATCGCCGAGCGGATTCGGCATCTCGGGGAGTTGCATCAGCAGGGGCTGGTGACGGACGAGGAGTTCTCCTCGAAGAAGGCGGAGTTGTTGGCGGAGCTTTAGCTTGTGCCGGGTGCGGTTTCGTTGTTGAGTGCGGGCCGTCCTTGGCTGGTCGCGCAGTTCCCCGCGCCCCTGGGGGTTCCAGCTCACCGGCGCCCGAAGAGTGCCGCCTACTCGCGAGCCGCCGACGTGAACGTCATGTCTGCGTAGCGGTTGCCCGATACCTTTTCCGCGATCGGGTTCAGGGACGACAGTTCGTCCTGGGTCAGGACGATCCTGGTCGCTGCCGTGTTCTCCTCCACCCGGGTCGGCTTTCGGGTGCCCGGGATCGGGATGACCGGCAGGTCGTGGGTCTGGGCGCGTTGCTGGGACCAGGCCAGGGCGATCTGGCCGAGGGTGGCGTCGTGGGCCTCGGCGATGGTGCGGACCGGGTCGAGGAGGGCCGCGTTGGCCGCCGCGTTGTCGCCGGTGAAGCGGGGTTGTTGGCGGCGGAAGTCACCGGCCGTGAGGTCCTGGTCGGCGTTGGCGAAGGAGCCCGTGAGGAAGCCCCGGCCGAGCGGCGAGTAGGGGACGAGGGCCACGCCCAGTTCGCGGGCGGCCGGCACCACACCCGCCTCGATGTCGCGGCTGAACAGCGACCACTCCGACTGCACGGCGGCGATCGGATGCACCGCCTGTGCGGCCCGCAGCTCGTCGCCGGTCACCTCGCTGAGGCCCAGGTGCTTGACCTTGCCCTCGCGGACCAGGTCGGCCATGACGGCGACGGTCTCCTCGATCGGCACGTTCACGTCGCGCCGGTGCATGTAGTAGAGGTCGATCACGTCGACGCCCAGGCGGGTCAGGCTCGCCTCGACCGACCGGCGGATGTACGGCGGGTCGTTGCGGATGATCCGCTTCGTCGGGTCGTCCGGCGGGATCGACAGGGCGAACTTGGTCGCGATCACGACCTCGTCGCGGTGGGCCTGGAAGAACGGCGCGAGGAAGCGCTCGTTGTCGCCGGCGCCGTACGCGTCGGCCGTGTCGTACAGCGTGACGCCCAGCTCCAGCGCCCGCTCCAGGGTGGCCCGGGACGCGTCGGCGTCCGACGGGCCGTATCCGAAGCTCATGCCCATGCAGCCGAGGCCCTGGACGCCCACCTCCGGGCCGTCGTCGCCGAGCCGCGTCGTCGGGATCCTGCTGTCCGTCATCGGGTCCTCTCCCCTTCACCGGAACGTCCGGCGTCCCCATAGAAGCTGATCTTGCGGTCGAGCACGGCGAGGGTGTCCTGGAGCTCGGTGATCCGCGTCAGTACGTCGCGGCGCGTGGACTCGAGGAGTTCCCGCCGGTCCAGGTAGGTGCTCTCGCCCTCGCGCACCAGCTCCGCGTACCTGACCATGTCGGCGACCGGCATGCCGGTCATGCGCAGCTTGCCGACGAAGTCGAGCCAGTCCAGGTCGCGGTTGGTGTAGCGGCGCTGGCCGGTGTGCGAGCGGTCGATGTGGGACATCAGACCGATCCGCTCGTACCAGCGCAGGGTGTGCGCCGTCAGCCCGGTGAAGGCGACGACCTCGCTGATGGTGTAGCGGTCCTCTCCGTCGGGGCGCGGGTGACGCCGGGGCGGAGCGGCGCAGGTGTCTGTTCTGGTGGCGTTCGGCGCGAGTGTCCCGGCCGTGGTCTGCATCACCGTCATGCCCTCCACGCTATGACCTTGGAGTGCACTCCAGGCAAGCGGGGACGAGGTGTGGACGGGAAAACCGCGGGACACACGGCGGGGCGGGTCATTAGCGTGCGGGCATGAGTCTCGTACGCCGTGCCACTGCCGAAGACGCGGAGGAAGTGCTCCGTCTGCGTCAGGTGATGATCGATTCGCTGGGCCGCGGGCCGGCGTCCACGGACTGGCACGCCGAGTCCCTGCCCGCGCTGCGGGCGCGGCTCGCCGACCCCGACGGGGCGTTCGCGGCGTTCGTCGTCGAGGCCCCGGGGCGGCCCGGTGCGCCGGCGGCGCTGGTGGCGGGCACGCTGGAGTACCGGATCGGGCGGACCGGCAATCCGCACGGGCTGATCGGCTACGTCTTCAGCGTCGCCACCGACCCCGACGCCCGGCGTCGCGGGTACGCCCGGGCCTGCATGGAGGAGCTGCTGGAGTGGTTCCGCGAGCGGGGCGCCGGGCACGTCATGCTCACCGCGTCCGCCGACGCCGAGCCGCTGTACACGTCGATGGGCTTCGTCCGGGACACGGACCCCTCCATGAGGCTGTACCTCTGAGCCGCTTAGGCTCGGTGACATGTCCTTGAAGAGTCTCGCGTTGATCGAGAACTGGCCGGTCCCCACCGCCGCGGCGGGCGTCGTCCGAGCCGACGGCACGACCCTGGGCACCCACGGCCCGGTCGCGCACCGCTTCCCCCTCGCCTCGGTCACCAAGCCGCTCGCGGCCTACGCGGCGCTGGTGGCGTACGAGGAGGGCGCGATCGAGCTGGACGAGGCCGCGGGCCCGGCCGGGTCGACCGTCCGGCACCTGCTCGCGCACACCTCGGGGCTGGCCTTCGACGAGCACCGGGTGACCGCCCCGCCCGGCGAGCGCCGGCTCTACTCCAACGCCGGTTTCGAACAGCTCGGCGACCACATCGCGAAGGCGGCGGACATGCCGTTCGCCGAGTACGCGCGGCAGGCGGTGCTGGAGCCGCTGGGCATGACGGCCACGGCCCTGGACGGCTCCCCGGCGAAGGACGGCGTCTCCACCGTCGAGGACCTGCTGCGGTTCGCCGCCGAGGTGCAGGCACCGCGACTCCTCGACCCGCGCACGGTCGCGGAGGCGATGACGGTGCAGTTCCCGGGCACGAAGGGCGTCCTGCCGGGCTACGGCCACCAGAACCCCAACGACTGGGGCCTCGGCTTCGAGATCCGGGACGGGAAGTCCCCCCACTGGACGGGCGCCTCGTCCTCGCCGCGCACCTTCGGACACTTCGGCCAGTCGGGCACGTTCCTGTGGATCGACCCGGACGCCGGCCTCGCCTGCGTGGCGCTCGCCGACCGCGCGTTCGGCCCCTGGGCGGCCGAGGCGTGGCCGGCCTTCACGGACGGGGTGCTCGCCGAGGTCTAGGCCATCTCCCAGAGGAGCAGCTCGGCCGCCGTCACCGCCACCGCGTCCACCGCCTCGGCATCCGTGACGCGGGCCGCGTCGCCCGGCCCCAGCGCCTCACCGCTCAGCGTCACCTCGCCCCGCACCACATGGACGTACACGTACGCCCCGTCCGGCACCGCCGTCCGCTCCCCCGCGACCAGGCGGCGTACGTGGAGCATCGCGCCGGCCTCGGGGACGGCGTACGGCGTGGAGTCGGCGATGCCGCGGACGATCTCGTAGGCGGGGCCGCCGCCGGGGTCGCGGGGGGCCAGCCACATCTGGACGAAGGTCAGGGGGACCGCGGCGTCGTTGCGTTCGACGTGGCGGACGCCGCCCGCGGAGCTGAGGCGTTGCACGTCCCCGGCGCGGACGACCGTCTCATGGCCCGCGGAGTCCCGGTGGGTCAGCTCGCCCTCGACCACCCACGTGACGATCTCCGTGTGGCTGTGCGGATGCTCGTCGAAGCCGGCGCCGGGCGCCAGGCGCTCCTCGTTGCAGGCGATCATCGCGCCGAAGCGGAGGTTGCCGGGGTCGTAGTGGGGGCCGAAGGAGAAGGCGTGGCGGGAGGCGATGCCCGCCGCCTCGTCGCCCCCGGGGTAGCGCTCGTCGGCGCGCCGTACGTCCGTCACGACGTCCACGGTAGACCCGGCGGCACGTGCTCCCGTCCTGATAAGGCAGTCTTGTCCCGTGCCCGAACCCGAAACCAGCAAGCCCGAGCCCGCGGCGCACGCCGTCCATTCGCACACCGCGACGCTGAAGCGGCTGGAGCAGTCCGCCGGATCGCTCGCCGCGCAGGCCATCGCGCGCATGGACGAAACACTGCCGTGGTACCGGGCGATGCCACCGGAGAACCGTTCCTGGATCGGGCTGGTCGCCCAGGCCGGCATCGCCGCCTTCACCGAGTGGTTCCGGCGGCCGGACGCGCCCCAGGCCATCTCCACGGACGTGTTCGGCACCGCGCCGCGCGAGCTGACCCGCGCGATCACGCTGCGGCAGACCGTGGAGATGGTGCGGACGACCATCGAGGTGATGGAGTCCGCCATCGACGAGGTCGCCGCGCCCGGCGACGAGTCGGTGCTGCGTGAGGCGCTGCTGGTGTACGCCCGGGAGATCGCCTTCGCGACCGCCCAGGTGTACGCGCAGGCCGCCGAGGCACGCGGTGCCTGGGACGCGCGTCTTGAGTCGCTGGTGGTCAACGCCGTGCTCAGCGGGGAGGCCGACGAGGGGGCGGTGTCCCGGGCCGCCGCGCTCGGCTGGAACTCGCCCGACCACGTGTGTGTCGTGCTCGGCACCGCACCCGACGGCGACTCCGAGCTGACCGTCGAGGCCATCAGGCGCGCGGCCCGGCACGCCAAGCTCCAGGTGCTGACCGGGGTGCTCGGGGACCGGCTGGTGGTGATCGCCGGTGGCCGGGACGACCCGCTGGCGGTGGCCAAGTCGCTGATCGGGCCGTACGCCCAGGGGGCGGTCGTGGCCGGTCCCGTGGTGCCGGACCTGCAGGCCGCGACGCGGTCCGCGCAGGCGGCCGCCGCCGGGCTCAAGTCCTGCACCGCCTGGCAGGACGCCCCGCGCCCGGTGCTGGCGGACGATCTGCTGCCGGAGCGCGCGATCGCCTCCGACCCTGCGGCCCGTGAGCAGTTGGTGGAGGAGATCTACAGACCGCTGGAGGAGGCCGGGGCCGCGCTGCTGGAGACGCTCAGCGTCTATCTGGAGCAGGCGAGCAGTCTGGAGGGCGCTGCCCGGATGCTCTTCGTTCACCCGAACACCGTGCGCTACCGGCTCCGACGTGTGACTGACGTCACCGGATGGTCACCCTCTGATGTACGGTCTGCGTTCACACTGCGGATCGCGCTCATCCTGGGGCGTCTGGCCGATGGAGATCCGCAACTCTAAGCTTTTGTCGGGGGTCCACAAAACCCCCTGCTGTTCTTCGTCCTTGTCCCCACGGGCGGTCCCGGCCGTCCTCAAGAGAGAGTGTGAGAGTGCTCGTACTCGTCGCTCCCGGCCAGGGCGCCCAGACGCCCGGCTTCCTGACTGACTGGCTCGCTCTCCCCGGCGCCGCTGACCGCGTCGCCGCGTGGTCCGACGCCATTGGACTCGATCTCGCCCACTACGGCACCAAGGCCGACGCGGACGAGATCCGTGACACCTCCGTCGCCCAGCCGCTGCTGGTCGCCGCCGGCCTGCTGTCCGCAGCGGCACTCGGTGACATCACCCCCGGCGCCGTCGCGGGCCACAGCGTCGGCGAGATCACCGCCGCCGCCTTCGCGGGCGTCCTCGACGACACCGCCGCGCTGACCCTCGTACGCCGCCGGGGCCTGGCCATGGCCGAGGCCGCCGCGGTCACCGAGACCGGCATGTCGGCCCTGCTCGGCGGTGACCCCGAGGTGAGCGTCGCGCACCTGGAGAAGCTCGGCCTGACCCCGGCGAACGTGAACGGCGCCGGTCAGATCGTGGCGGCCGGCACCATGGAGCAGCTGGCCGCGCTGAACGAGGACAAGCCCGAGGGCGTGCGCAAGGTCGTCCCGCTGAAGGTGGCCGGCGCCTTCCACACGCGTCACATGGCGCCCGCGGTGGCCAAGCTCGCCGAGGCCGCGTCGGCGCTCACGCCGGCCGACCCGACGGTGACGTACGTGTCCAACAGGGACGGACAGGCCGTCGCCACCGGTGCCGAAATGCTGGACCGCCTGGTCGGGCAGGTCGCCAACCCGGTCCGCTGGGACCTGTGCATGGAGACGTTCGGCAAGCTGGGTGTCACCGCGATCGTCGAGGTGTGCCCGGGCGGCACGCTGACCGGTCTTGCCAAGCGCGCGCTGCCGGGCGTGAAGACGCTGGCCCTGAAGACCCCCGCCGACCTCGACGCGGCCCGCGAGCTCGTCGCCGTCCACGCCCAGCAGGCCTGACAAGGAGCGCGACAGCATGTCGAAGATCAAGCCCAGCAAGGGCGCCCCGTACGCGCGCATCCTCGGCGTCGGCGGCTACCGCCCGACCCGGGTCGTGCCGAACGAGGTGATCCTCGAGACGATCGACTCGTCCGACGAGTGGATCCGCTCGCGCTCCGGCATCGAGACGCGGCACTGGGCCTCCCCCGAGGAGACCGTCGCGGCGATGTCGGTCGAGGCGTCCGGCAAGGCCATCGCGGCCGCCGGGATCTCCGCCGACCAGATCGGCGCCGTGGTCGTCTCGACCGTCTCGCACTTCAGCCAGACCCCGGCCGTCGCGACCGAGATCGCCGACCGGCTCGGCACGGACAAGGCCGCCGCTTTCGACATCTCGGCGGGCTGCGCGGGCTTCGGCTACGGCCTGACCCTCGCCAAGGGCATGGTCGTCGAGGGTTCGGCGGAGTACGTCCTGGTCATCGGCGTGGAGCGGCTCTCCGACCTGACCGACCTGGAGGACCGGGCCACGGCCTTCCTGTTCGGCGACGGGGCCGGCGCGGTCGTGGGGGGGGGGGGGCCCGCGCCGGCCCAACGCCCCACCGGGGGGGTGGGCGTGGGGGGCCAAAACCCACAGCAGAACAAAACCGGGAGAGTCGGACCCCTTCCGGGACGCGGACGT